>NZ_JBLOUI010000003.1:0-123083 GCF_047807365.1 Peptacetobacter sp. AB800
TATAATTTAAATTTAAAATTTGTTGGAACGCCGTATGAGGTGAAAGTCTCACGTACGGTGTGGAGTGGGGGAAAAGATGGAGATAAAATCAAAGTCTTACCTATCACTATTAATAGCAGGAGAAGTTTCTAAAGATATAGCAAAGAGAAGATTAATACCTGCTCATTTAGTTCAAGCACACGAAGATAGAATGATTCATTTGCACGATATGGACTATATAATACAACCTATATTCAATTGTTGTTTAATAAACCTTCAAGATATGTTAGATAATGGAACTGTTATAAATGAGAAAAAAGTTAATTCTCCAAGTTGTTTTGCTACAGCTTGTACTATTACAACTCAGATAATGGCTCAAGTAGCAAGTAATCAGTATGGTGGGCAGAGTATAACTATAGCTCATTTAGCTCCATATTTAAGAAAAACTTATTATAAATATCTAAATCTATTTAAAGACCAAGATAATAAAGAGGAAATAGCAGAAAGATTAACTCGTAAAGAATTAAGAGATGGTGTTCAAACAATAAGATACCAATTATCTACTTTACAAACAAGTAATGGTCAGTCGCCTTTTGCTACAATATATCTTGAAGTTAGAGAAGGCGATGAATACGAAAAAGAAATGGCTTTGATTTGTGAAGAAATGATAAGACAGAGATTAGATGGTATGCAGAATTATAAAGGACAACCTATAGGGGAAGCCTTTCCTAAGTTAATTTATCTGTTAGATGAAAATAACTACAAAGAAGGAACTAAATATTGGTATTTAACTAAACTTAGTGCAGAATGTAGTGCTAAGAGATTAGTTCCTGATTATCAAAGTGCAAAGATAATGCGACAGAACTATGGAGATACTTTTGCACCCATAAAACTTGTGGCATAGAGTAGTGATATTCTATGAAAACCTATCTAAACGAGGGAAATCTCAAATAGAGAAAATCTCGTGCTAAATTTACAATATTGAAAATAATTTAAAATGAGGTGATATTATAGAAGAATGGAGAAAAGTTAAAGGTTGGGAGAATTTATATGAGGTTAGTAATACGGGCAAAATTAGAAGTGTTAGAACGGGTAAATTAAGAGCCTTAGATACTAATAATTGTGGTTATAAAAGAGTTATTTTTTATGATAAAAATAATAAAGAAAGAGTATTTATTCATAGACTTGTAGCAGAAACGTTTATTCCTAATCCACAAAATAAACCCCAAGTTAATCATATAGATGGCAATAAATTAAATAATTCAGTTGAGAACTTGGAATGGTGTACTCAAATGGAAAATGAGATACACGCAATAAAAAATGGTTTAAAAGGTCATTGGAATGGATATTTTGTAGTAGTATTCAATGATGGAAAAGTCGAAATTTGGGATAATAAAACTGCTTTTGCTAGAAGAATGAATACAAATATAACTCAAGTTAGAAATTGGTTAGATAAAGAAATGAATACCTATAATAAAAAGGGTATATTAAATATTCAATATTGTAATAAATGCGTAACGACTAGTGAAAAGAATCCTTGCAATTAGGATTTAATGAGTAACGTAGAGCCATAAGCTAATGATGGTTTGGCATTGTGCAAAATAAGTCCAATTAAATCGAAATGGTAGGAATCTTAATATATAATAATTAAGATTATGAAATAGTCTAATATCCTATGGTGACATAGGGAAGTTCATAAGAGAACTGCTAAGTGTTGCGAACTTAGTGAATGTTTGGGGATGTAGAAGCCATTTAAGTCCTTATGAAGATAAAGACGGTCATTTAAAATGGTATGGTAGATTTAATCAAGGTGTAGTTTCAATAAATTTACCACAAATAGGTATAATAGCTAATGGAGATTTTGATAAGTTTTGGAAAATTTTTGATGCAAGACTAGAATTATGTAAAGAAGCATTACTTCTTAGACATCATTTATTAGAAGGAACTAAAGCAGATACTTCACCTATACATTGGCAGTACGGTGCTATAGCTAGATTAGATAAAGACGATGTTATAGACCCTCTTTTACATAATGGGTATTCTACATTATCTTTAGGATATATAGGCATACACGAATTAGTACAAGCTATGATGGGCGTATCTCATACAACTCCTGAAGGTGAAAAATTTGCATTAGAAGTTATGAATTATATGCACGATAAATGCGAAGAATGGAAAAAAGAAACAGATGGCTTAGGATTTAGTTTATACGGAACTCCTGCCGAAAATACTGTATATCGTTTCTGTTCTTACGATAAAGAAAAATATGGTGTAATACCTAATGTAACTGATAAATTATATTATACAAATTCATATCATATCAATGTTTGTGAAGAAATAGATGCTTTTAGTAAATTAGAATTTGAATCTCAGTTCCATTCTATTAGCTCAGGAGGTTGCATCAGTTATGTGGAGGTGGCTGATATGAGCAGAAACTTAGAAGCTATGGAACAACTTATAACATTTATATATAACCATATACAATATGCAGAAATTAACAGTAGACCTGATGTTTGTTATAAATGTGATTTTACTGGTGAAATAAAACTAGATGAAAACTTAGAATGGTATTGTCCTTCTTGTGGAAATAGAGATGAGAAGAATATGCAGGTTATGAGAAGAACTTGTGGATTGACTTATTAGTCCACGTTAAACTGATTAAATTGCTGGAAACTCCTTAGAGCCTTAATTACCAAGTTGTTATAGGAATATAACAATGGCGAATAGTAACGGATTCGGTATGGTGAAAACATTAAGGATTGGAAAATCAAAAGCAACCAAGCAACTAGAACAGTTGAAGGCTCAACGACTATAATATCGGGTAATATATACAATTATAAGATGGGGTGTATTTATATAGAAATAATAAGAAAAATTAATGGGTTTGAGGGATATTATATTTCAAATTTAGGCAAAGTTTATTGTACATTAGGAAAAGGAAATAGAAGAAATGGGAATAGAGTTCCTATGTATGAAATAAAACCTAGACCTAATAAAAACGGATATTTAAGAGTTTATATGAGAGAGGATAAAACAAATAAAAGAAAGGATAGATATGTTCACAGATTAGTTGCAGAACATTTTATCCCTAAAGAGAATAACCAACGTAATGTTGTTAATCATATAGATTGTAATGTTCAAAATAATAATGTTGAAAATCTTGAATGGGTTACTCAAAAGGAAAATGTATATTATTCTATGGAATTAGGAAGATTAGATAAAAGTGTAATCGACGGAAAATTTATAAGTGGAATTATTAAACAATAATAAAATAAATTTAATTGTATATATTATATGGGATAGTCTACTCCGTACCATTAAATTGGTAGTTAAAGTATAGCGAAAGCTACGGTATAAAGGATATAGGAACTGATTTTTGGAATAAGGGTAGAACTCAAGAGATAGGAGATAGAGTTTTACATTTATAAAATAAATTAAACTTTAAAGGGGTTATACAAATAACCCCTTTAATTATAAGGAGAAAATTATGAGTGAACGTGAATTAAGAAAACGGATAAAAGGTCTTAGTGATACAATAGCTAAATTTAAAATAGTTCTTTATAAAATAGAAAATGATATTAATGTAGAAAAAGAAATATATTCTGCTATGGATATATCTAACTATATAATAGATAAATGTAATAAAGAAAATATATTTATAAATAATTTAAAATTAAATAAACTTTTATATTTTGTTCAAAAGGAACATTTAAAAAAATACAATAGGATTCTATTTATAGAAGATTTACTACCTTATAGATACGGTGCTTCTGTAGAGAATGTCTATAGAGTTTTCAAATATTATGGTAGAGATAATATTGATGAACCAATAGATAAACTAATAGATATAGAAGAAGAATCTAAAGAAATAATAGATTCAATTATATTAAAGTATAGAAATTGTAAGTCAATGGAAATGGTTATACTTAGCAGGAAAGAAGAATCTTATAAAAAAGCAATAAAAGAAAAGAGCGATATAATTAAAATAGAATGGATAAAAGAAAACTATGAATAAAGAACTAGAAATACTTCAAGAAAAAATAAATAAATATCTGATAGAAATAACAAGTTTTGCTTGGTCTATTGAGAATTATTATTATGCAGAACGGTGTATTATCCTAAGAAGAAGATTGAATAAGTTGATAGACAACAAAAAAAGAGAAGATATAGATACTAAACATATAAAGAAAATGAGTAACTATATTGATTTTATCTACAATATAGAAAAAGACGCTTATGAAAAATATGATGTATTATATGAATATTTTAATATATGTATAGAATTGCTACTTGAATTATTGTATTAAGGAGATGATTATATGAATTATGAAACAATAAGAAAATATGATGTTTCTAATGGAGAAGGTGTTAGAACAACTATATTTTGTACAGGATGTGAACATTATTGCAAAGGTTGTTTTAATGAAGATTTATGGAGTTTTGATAGTGGTAAATTATTTACATTAGATACTATGAACACTTTAATGAATTATTTAGATAATGAAAATATAGTTGGAATGAATATATTAGGTGGTGAACCTATGCACCCTAAGAACATAGATGTTATAGAAGGAATAATTAAAGGTGCTAAAAGAATGTATCCTAATAAAACTATATGGCTTTGGAGTGGATACAAATTAGAAGAATTAGTTGAAAGAAAAGATACTAAGAATATATTAGAATTAATTGATGTATTAGTTGATGGAAAATTTGAATTAGAAAATAGAGATATAAATCTTAAATATAGAGGTTCTAGTAATCAAAGAGTTATAGATATGAATGAAACTAGAAAACAGAAAAAAATAGTCTTAATGGAGGAATATAATAATGAAATGTACAGAACTAAGTAACAATATAATGAAGGAATTGAAAAAAGAAAAAATACTTAAAAAAATATGTATAGTTCAAGTAGGAGATAGAGAGGATTCCAATAGATATATAAAAAATAAAATAAGAAAATGTAATGAATTAGGAATAGAGGTTGAATTAAAAAAATTCAAAGAAGATGAAATAGATAATTTAAAACTTAGAGAGATAATAGGTATGGCAAATTTAATGAGATTACCTTTATTTGTACAATTACCATTACCTGAACACTTAGATGAAACTTTAGTACATAATATAGATTATTCTATGGATATAGATGGATTTGGATATGAAACTTTAGGCAGAATAGTCGCAGGACATTCAAATAAATACCCTTGTACCCCTAAAGGAATATTAACTATATTAGAATCTATAACGGATTTAGAAGGAAAAGATGTATTAATAATAAATAGAAGTTTCCATATAGGAAAAACACTTGCACTTATGCTAACTGATAAAGATTGCACAGTTACAGTTGCTCATAGTAAAACTAAAAACTTACAAGATAAAATAGATAATGCAGATATAATAATTACTGCAATAGGTAAAGCTAATTATTTTAATGCAGATAATTTTAAAAAAGGACAAATAGTAATAGATGTGTCAATTAACTTCGATGACGATGGCAAAATATGTGGTGATATAAGCAAAAATGAGTACGAAAAATTAAATAAAAAAGGAGTTTTATTTACTGAAGTACCTAACGGTGTAGGACTTATGACTACTACTAGTTTAATGGAACAAATAAAAAATTTATAAGAAATTTATAAAAATATGTTGATACCCAATTTAAAATATGCTATAATATAATTAAAGAAGGGATAAGAAACTACTTCTTTAATAAGTTCTATAAAATAATTAACTAAATTGAAGTTGTACCTAATAAGTATGATTTCTATTACTAGAGGGTAACTATTCTCCTCTTCTCGGTTACCCTCTAAATTTAAAATTAAATATAAGGATTGAAGATATGTGGCAAATAATTTTCGTCATCTCCTTTTTAATTATTGTATCTTCAACCTTTATATATGATTTTAAATTAGATTAAAATTGCATATATGAATTGGAATTTCTTTTACCAACCTTTCATTATTAATCAAACTTAGTCATTCATTATAAATTCCAATTCATATATATTTTTTTAATCAGTTGATACCTGATTTTAAAAATTAAATAGTGTTTACACATTGGGTGACCTTTCATCCAAAGGTTGAGGAATTAATAGTCCGTATTAATTCACTCGATAAGCCTATGTAGTAGATTTGAGGTTTTAGAAATATATAAAATTACATAGGTCTAAAGGAGAAAGAACTAAAGGAGGTAATAAAAATGGCAGAAACAAATGTCTTAGTAAGAAAATTAAAACTATGTGTAATTGATGAAGATGAAAATGTAAGAAAAGAAAAATATAAGTTTATAAGGGATGCTCAGTATCGGCAATATCAGTTGCTTAATAGATATATGAGTTATCTAACAAGTGAATTTTATCAATCAGAAATGGATTTAAAATCTGAAAGATATAAAGAGGCATATAAACTTAGTACTAAAGATTTTATCTTTGAACATAATATAGAATATGGTAAAGGTGTTGATACTAAATCATTAGTTAGAAGAAAGGTTCAAGATGATTTCTCTATTGCAATTAAAAATGGATTTATGAAGGGTGAGAGAAGTATTAATAACTATAAAAGAGATTTCCCTTTAATGACTAATGGCAGAGCATTAAAGTTTGAATATGACGAAGAAAATAATATAACTATAAAGTGGGTAAACAAAATAAGGTTTAAAGTTATATTATCTGCCAACAAGAAAAACGTTAATACAGAACTTGCTCATACACTTCATAAAATAATCAATGGAGAATACAAACTTGGACAATCTTCTTTATATTTTGATAAAAGTAATAATTTAATGCTTAATTTATCAATACATTTTCCTAAAAAAGAAAAAGCACCTTATATAGAAGGCAGAACATTAGGTATAGACTTAGGAATGAAAATTCCGGCTTATGCTAGTGTATCAGATAAGTCTTATATAAGAAGTAAATTCGGTGATGTACTAGAATTAACTAAAGCTAAAGAACAGTTTAAAGCTAGAAGAACTAGACTTCAACAACAATTAAGAAATGTTAAAGGTGGAAAAGGTAAAAAGAAAAAATTAAAAGCATTTGAATCTTTATCTGATAAAGAAAGAAGATTTACACAGAATTATAACCATCAGATTAGTAGAAGAATAGTTGATTTTGCTAAAGAAAATCAATGTGAATATATTAATATGGAATATCTTGAAGGTAGTTCATTTACAGATAAGAAAATGCTTGGCACTTGGACTTATTATGAATTACAACAATATATTAAGTATAAAGCAGAAATGGAAGGTATCAAAGTTAGATTTGTTAATCCTGCTTATACTTCTCAAACTTGTAGTAAATGTGGTTATGTTGATTCAGAAAACAGATTAGAACAAGAAAAATTTGTTTGTAAGAAATGTGGTAATAGTTTAAATGCAGATTATAATGCAAGTATTAATATAGCTAATTCTACTGATTTTATAATTGGTAAAAAGAAAAATAATAAAAAGAAAAAGGTAGCATAATCTACCTTTGAACTTATTAAATATACAGGCAACCTTGTGTCTGAAGGCTGAGGGATAATATCCACTCGGCAAGACTTTGTTAAATTAAAAAATAAGAATTAGGTTTATCAAATTATATTTAATAAATATATATTTATTATACTATAGCCTAACCTTATATTTGGCATAATTGTTTAAATTTTAAAATTTAAAAATATTTTACAAAGTACCTTTTATTGTACTAAAAAAGTTTGGGGTTTGAGAACCCTATAATTTGACATAGTTCTCAAGGATAATATCAAAAAATGTTATTATAGATTTTGTTTGAGAATCCTATAATTTAAACTTATATTTAATAAAAAGAGGAGAGTGAATAAAATTATGAATCTGTCAGAAAGAATAGAAAAACGCAAAAATAGAATGTTTAATAAGGAAAGAGTAGTGATATTAATTTTATTATTTACTACTATTTTCTTTGCAACAACTAGTTATATACATAAAGATAGGTTAGATATATTAAAAAGTAAAGTTATAACTTATGACTATGAAAATGGTAGTAAAGGTATAAAAGATATAGCTAAAAACATATAAGAGGTGATTCAAATGATTGTAACAGATAAAGAAATAATTAAAAAATATAGAAGTAAAAAAATAAATAATAAAGATGGATTTTGCATAGGAGATAAAGTTATATATCAAAACTCTTCTGATGAAGAATATTTCTATGTAGTAAGTGTAAATAATGGAAATATTTTTATAACTACTAAAGATAGAACTAAAATTATGATAGAAAAATTTCCAGACAGAAATTTAAAAATATTAAAAAAATGTGAAAAATATCCTTATAATATTATAAATAAATTTTGTCCGAGTTTAAGTGAATCAGAAACTATTGAATTAATAAACTTATTAGAAGGTAATAAAAATAGAGGTATGAATTTCTTTGAAGCTATGCGGGAACTTGAAAAAGGTAATAAAGTAAGAAATACAACTTGGAGAGAGGGTTATTATATATTTGTAGATAAAGATAATTTATTAACTGATAGTAATGGTCTTGCTTATGAAATACACATAGAAAGCTACGATGATTTAAAATACTTCTTATGGTGGAATAAAGGTTCTTGGGAGGTATTTGAATAATGGGTTTAGTCTTAGTGTTAATACCAATAGTTTTAATGATAATAGGAATAGTGTTAGCTAATCATATTATAGAAACTAAAATTATAATGAATAATTTAGCAGATGATATAGTAGCATTAGAAGTTGAATTAAAAGAACTAGAAAGAAAATTTGATTTTGAAATAAAGTATAGAAAGGATTTGTTTGACGATGGAAGATATAATAGGTAAATGGATGTTTATTTGGAATGAAACAGAAAAAATAGAAAAATCAAATGAATTTATAACAACTAAATTAATTAAAATATTAGGTTTAAGAGGGTATCTTGTAGAAAATGAATATGCTATTACTAGAAAAATAAATCCATTCAAACAGATTATAGTAACAACAGAATATACAAGTGATACAGAACTTAATGAAATTATAATTATAGATAAGAAAATCAAACTAATATTTAATCATAATACTTATAAATGTTATTTAGAGTATAAAGAAGAAAAAATTGAGATTAAATACAAAAATGTTATGGATATAGTAATGTTTGTAAACTTTGCAGAATTATTATATAGTACAGATTCAGAACATAAGGAGAAGATTAATGGCAAGAATAAATAAAGATGAATTAATTTTAGCTATAATAAAAACTAATAATTCTAATGAATCTATATTTGACAAAGTTATTAAACAATTTAAAATAAGAGGATTTAAAGTGGAAGTAATTATAATTGTAGCAATACCTAATGAAAAAGTTATAATTTTTAAAATAGATGATAAATATATTATTCAATTTTATACTATAAGCAAAGTTTTTGAATATATAGATAAAGAAAACTTTTATGATAGATACTATATTCCATATAAAAAATCATCAGATGTCTTCGATTATTTTCTTTTAAATTTTTATGGAGGTAAAAATGAATACAAATAAAATAATAGCAGAAAATTGTGATATGAATCTTAGATTGTTTGATAATCTTGCTGATTCTTGTGTATTTTGTAAAATAAGAAAAATATGTAGGAACTATTATGGTTGTAATATATATGGAGGAAAATTAGAAGAAGAAATGATTAATAAATGGAAAGAAAAAGATAAAAATATGGCTTTTAATCTTATTGCAACATATCCAATAAGATTACCACTAGAAAAAGTTAATATACAAAATTTACAAAAAGGGGATTTATCTTTATTCTCTGAAAGTGAAATAATTAAATGTTTAAAAGAATTAGATAATAAATGTGAAAAACTTCAAGAAGAAATAGATTATGATTATGAATTAAGTCTTGGTTGGGATATATAGGAGGTGTACTTATGCCTAAAATATATAAAGGGATTAAAACAATAGCATTACATCCTTCTTGTAAAGTAGAAGAATTATTGGAACAATATGACATGACCTTCTTAGATTTGGTTAGAAAAGAAAATATACAAATGTTTAAAATGAGAAGATTTATGAAAGGATTAATTGGTGTAGATAGTGAAATAGCTTATTTATTATCAAGAAAATTAAATACATCAATTAATCTTTGGTTTAATCTTCAAAGAAAATATAAAAAAGATTTAATTAAAGCTAAAGAGGAAAATAAAAATGGCAAAAAGTAAAATAAGAATTTTCCTAGAAATAAAGAATAAAGAAAACAAAACTGAATTAGAAGAGTTGTATCTTACATTGAGAAATTATAATTTTATAGCTTGTGAATTAGTAGTAATGCTTCAGAAACTTGAAATAAGTTTTTATGATTTTGTTGAAGAAAGAAAAAACAATTATTCAAAAAACATAAACTCAAAAACAAAAGAAATAATGACTAAATATAAAAAAGAAATTGAAAAAATAAGAGAAACAACTGAATGGTGCATAGATGATATAACATTTGAACAAATATTTCTTTTAGAATATGAACAAGCTATGGATAATATTATAAAAGATTCGTATCATAATGGGTTTCAATAAATTTTATATTAGGAGGTATTTATGTATAATAAAACAACTGATGAATGGTTTAAAGATTATAAAATAGAAAAAGAAATAAGAGATAAAGAAAATAAAAATAAACTAGAAAAATTATATTTAGAAATGGATAGATATAATGGAGAAATTACAGAAATTAATGTTGATTTTTCTAAAAAACATATAACTGAAAAAACTAAAAATGAATTAAGAATAAAAAATACAAAAGAATGTTTACATTTTTTAAAAACAGAAATCAACAAAGAAGCTATGGAATTATTTCAAAAAATTTCTAGTATAGAAGATAGAATAATATTGAATAGAGAAGTAAGTAATTTTGAATATATGCTTTATAAAGAATTTGGAATTTTTAAAAATAATATATTCTATGATTTTATTATACTTTTATCTTATTCAAAATAGGAGGTAATTATGATATTAGGTATAACTGGAGATACACACGGAGAATTAAATTTTACAAAAGTATATAAAGCAAGAAAGTTGGGTTGTACCCATTTAATAGTTTGTGGAGATTTTGGTTATGTTTGGACTGGTTCAGATAGAGAACAAAGACAATTAAATTACCTTGATAAAATAGGTGTTGAAATATTATTCGTAGCAGGAAATCACGAAAATTATAATTTACTAGAAACTTATCCTATAGAGGATAGATACAATGGTAAAGTTAGAAAAATAAGAGATAATATATATCAATTAATGAATGGTGAAATATATACTATCAATAATAAAACATTCTTTGTTATGGGTGGTGCAAATTCAACAGATAAAGAGTATAGAATAGAAAATAAAACTTGGTGGAAACAAGAAGTTCCTTCTGACGATACTATTAGAAAAGGTATGATAGCTTTAAATGAATGTAACAATAAAGTAGATTATATACTTACTCATACTTGTTATCCTGAAGCATTAAGCTGGGTAGGTGGTGAATATCGAGCAGATGATTACTCTAAGAAGTTAGAATATTTTAAAGAATTTGTAGATTTTGACTATTGGTATTTCGGTCATATGCACATAGATTATAATATCTTATGCTTAAATACTAGATGTTTATACAATGATATTGTGGAGGTGAAATATTGCAAAAGAAACTTGTAGCTTATGTGATAGCAATACTTGTAATAGCTTTCACAGTAATAGGTTGTATTGATACTTATGCAGAAGGTAAAACATTGAAAGATTTTATTAAATTAAAAACTAATATAAATGTAGTAGATGTTTTTAATAGGTCTGATATAGATGTGTTAATAGATAAAAAAAATAAACAAGAGTATATAATAGTTTATTCTGAAAATGGTGTGGCTATTACACCAAGATTGGAGAAAAATAATGGAAAGAAAAATTAATATAATAATTTTAGATAATGTATTAGATTCTGAATTTAAAAAAATACCTAGAAGTCTAGCAGGAGAAGAAGTAGGAGAATATTTCTATGTTAGATATGTAAGAGATTGCATTGATTGGGATAGAATTAATTTTATCGTATTTCCAAAATACATTAAAAATGTTTCCATTTCTTTTGTAAAAGGTTTCACTAAACAAATATTTAAGAAAATATATAAAGATGAATTTAATGAATACTTCACAATAATGGGAGGAGGAAGTATAGATTTTGCTCATAGATTTGTAAGGTCTATATACTTCTAATTAAATAAGGAGGTAATTATGAAACTGTTTGATGCGTGTAAATCTCTTAAAAATGGTAAAAAACTAAGAA
This sequence comes from Peptacetobacter sp. AB800, assembly GCF_047807365.1. Lineage (NCBI taxonomy): Bacteria > Bacillati > Bacillota > Clostridia > Peptostreptococcales > Peptostreptococcaceae > Peptacetobacter > Peptacetobacter sp. AB800. Next base: position 12,220 of record NZ_JBLOUI010000003.1, read on the forward strand.
AAAGAGATTGGAAAGAAGATTCATACATATATATGAAATGTGGTTGTTTATATAATAATGAGGGAGAAGAAGAAACAATATATATAGATAGTTTTGATGATATTGAATTAGACGAATGGGAATTATATGTTCCTGATGAAGAATTGGTTTTAAAAGGTAAATTATATGATATAAGAAAATATTGTAATTACTCAAAGAAAGAATTTAATCATAACTGTGGAGTTTGTGATTTATTATTACGATGTCCTTTAAAAAAGGAAATAGACTTTACTGAGCCTAAAGATATAGAAAAAATAAATTCAAGTTATGAAGTAATAAAAGGAGAGAATTTCTAATAGAATATGAAGATTAAAGAACCTAAACAAAGTAATAATAAAATAAAAGATAAAAAAGGAAACAAATCAATTGGCAATATAAAATCTTAAAGGTATAAAATATCAATGAGGTATTTTCGAAAGCCTTAGAAACGATTCTATAAGGTCGATTTTTCAAAAAGGAAGTGAATTAATTTGAGATTAGAAGATTTATTAATAAAATACGAAGATGAAATAATGTATCAATGTTTTGGCACAGTAATAAGTGATGAATTATATTTAAAATACACTCAGATATACTCTTACGAATGGAAAGAATGTATAAAAGAAGTAGTTGAAACATACAATATATTTATAAAAGCTAAGCAAAAAGTTAAACCTATAATGCTAACTACAATGTTTTTAAGCTATTGGTGTGGCATATTAACAGAAGAGGATATGGAAGCATTAAATATAGATAAACTTAAAGGAACATTTAAAAAAATACTTACAGAAATGGAGGTGAAATAATATGGATTCTGTAAAAAATACTTCTGAAATAAGTATATTATCAATATTAACTAATTTTGGTTGTCATTTTAGTTGTCCGTATTGTGTTTATAAAAGTAATAATATTAACATACCTAAAACAACAGTAGATTCATTTGGTTGGGAAGAATTGGAAAATGAATTAAAAAACTATAAAGAAAATTTAATAAGTATATCAGGTGGTGGCGACCCTCTGTATAATTATGAAAACAATAAAGAATTTTATGATAAGTTATTTGATTTATTAGATAAATATAATATAGGACTTGAATTACATACTTCAATAGTTGATTACACATTCCCTTATAAAAAATGTGAAAGAGTTGTATTTCATTGTATAACACCTACACAAATAGAAGGAATAGTATATTTAAGATATTTACTTGGACTTGAAAATATTATAAGAGTAGTGTTTGTAGTTCAAGAACACTTTAATGAATATATAGTAAAAGAAATAGTTAGGTTAGTTAAAAAATATCATATAAATGAATTATCATTCAGACAAATGATAGGTGCAGATGGTAAACCAACATATACATTATATGATTATTTAAAAAATGGTCATAAAGGTGATTGGTATTATATAGAGCAAAGTGATTATAATAAATATTTTGTTCATAATCATATAGAAGAAGAATATTTGAAAATAAAATAAATATTAGAGGTGATTTATTTGTTATATATAAATAAAAATACATTATATTGTAAAGAAGATTTTTTTAGACTAAAAGAATATCAAACAATAGATATTTTAGATTTCAGATTAATAATATTTAAAATATATAATTCTGATAAATATTTAATGATTATACTTGTTAACAATATAGAATCTAATATGAATAATTTCAGGAAGTTATATATAAATGAAGGAATCGAATATTATAAAGAATTTTTAGATAAAGAATATTGTAATGAGTTTAAAAAGGAAATAGCAATATTTAACCCTTTAATTTTATATTATCTTAAAATAAATAAAGATAAATATTATCAAATTTTAAATTATCAAAGTGAGTTGATTCAAAAATTAGGCGAAAATGAAGTTTTAAGAAATAAAAAAATCAAATTTAAATACTTAGAAACAAATGTAAAATATTATGATAGATTCTTAGATAAAAACTTTTGTGATATATTAGGTAAAATAACATACGGAATTAATCACTATACTAATGATGGATATATCAATTGGTTACTTACAAATTATAACCATATTTATGGACTAAATAAAAGAAAATTAAATTATGGAACACACGAAGTTAAAAAACTAAACAAATTACGTATGTTTAAAGATTGATATTGTAAATAAAATCACGATTTTATTGGAGGTAAGTATGTGTCCTATTTGTAAATCAGAAGAATTTGAAGAAAATGCAAAATTAGAAAATAGAAAATATGTAAATGAACTAAACAATAAAGATGTTTTAATAATAACTGTTTTTAAAGTTAAATGTAAAAAATGTGGTACAGAATATGAAGTAAGATTTAATAAAGAATATATTGATAAGAAAATCCTATAAATATTTGGAGGTAAATTATGAATTTAGATTATATTATAGAAACTTTATCAGATGAAAAATATGGTTATGACTATCTTATAACTATATTAGATTATGAAATACCTTTATCCAAAACTTTAATATGTATAACACTTCCTCAATCTAAATTTGGTAAATGTATTGTAGATACAATGTTACAAGTAGGTGATTATAAATATAGATTTATAGAATTAGATATTCTTAACAATGGTTTTTTATACATAGATAATGCTAAATACGTTAAAGTTAATGAAGAATTGAAGGAAAAAAGCAAACTCTATATTATTAAATTATCCTAATTGTATAAAAAATTCCGTATTGACAGAATCAGAAATAAATATTTTCTTGGAGGAAAACTATGAATAAATTAATAAAAGATATGTTAGATTTTTTAAACTCGAATAAATATGAATTTAAACAAATGGATAAAGAAGAAATAAATTCTAATGAAATTGGTGAATACGATGAATCCGGTGAACTAGTAAATAAATATAAGCTACTTTTCTATAAGGAAATATATAATGAGTATTTAGATGAATCAATAGAAGTATACCGGATAAGTAAAAACAATAAAGAGATTATAGATTATATAGCGAGAATATTAGTAAAAAATAAATTTGGTGATAAACATTATAGAGATTTTCATAATGTAAAAAGAAAAGATATTAAAACTACAGTTTGGGAGTTTGGTGGTGATAAATTTTATGAAGAATAACACTAAAGTATTTATAAAAGAATTTGCAGAGCAAATAAGAGAAGAAAATCATATTAAAGATTATGATAGTTTGGTTAGTTTTATTTATTCTATTGGTGGAAGAATAGAAAAAGCAGATTGTCTTTGGGATTTTGGTGCTATTGAAAAAAATTCTGAACATAATTTTATATTATATAAAGATGTGTTTGATAGAGATAAAAAAGGTTTATATAAATTTTTTGCAGAATGTTTGGGTAATTTATTTTTACATTTAAGTTTCTTATACTTTGAATTAGACTTATCAACTTGGAAAGATATTTCTATAGGAGAAGTATTTTATACTTATGAATGGAATAAAGAACAAAATGAACAAGCCATATATTTTGCTCATAATCTATTATTACCTGAATATGAATATAGAAAAATTGTAAAAGAAAATACAGATGAAAAAGGTATGGTAAATATGAAAAATGTTGCAGAATATTTTAATGTATCAACACCTTTAGCTATAAATAGAGGAATGAGATTAAGAATATTAAAATCAGATTTAGATTATTAGAGGTGAAATTATGAAGAATAATCATAAAAAACAGACTTTTGAAGATAAATTTGATAGAAAGTATAGATGTAACTCTTATAGATTTATTGGAAAAATGAAAAAAGAAAATAATAAAAAATTTAGAAGAATATCTAAAAAAGAAATAGAGGAAGAAATAGAAAACTATGACTAAAGAACTAATAAATTTGTATATTATCATCTTATTCTTTGACATATTAGATAAAAAGCAAAAAATTTTTTTAGATTATTTAGTTGCACTTTTAATTATAATATTTTGGATTATAATAAATAATTTAATTTAGGAGTTGAAATGGATAAACTAATTCTATATATCTTTATCACAAGTGTAGTATTAATTATAAAAATGATTAATTCTAAAGAAGATATAAAATTTAAAATAAATCTTCTTATGATTATTACAAATTTTATAATGTGTGTATTAATAATAAATTATAGCTTAGTATAGGAGGTAAATAATGGAGATATTAAGTATGGAAAGAGGTAGTGGAAAAACTACAAAATTAATAAAAATATCAAATAAAACAAAAGCACCAATAATATGTAGAGATAAAAATACGGTAGGAATTATAAAGAAAATGGCTAAAGAAATGAAACTAGAAATACCTGAACCATTAAGTATTTATGAAAAAGATAAATTAAGATGTTCTTACAATCCTAGTAATGGTGTATTAATAGATGATGTAGATTCAATATTAAGTAGAATTTTAAGATGTAATGTATTATATGCTACTACAAGTTGTGATATAACTAAAATTAAAATGCGAAAAATTAAATATCCTTGTTTATATAAACATTTTAAAGGAGATATATATTGCACTAAATTTGTCAGTTATCCTTTATCATCTGAAGAATTTACAGATAAATATAGTGAAGAACATAAACAAAATAAAAAATCAATACACTTAATGTGTCTTCATACAGAAACGAATAAGAGCATAATAATTTCTAAAATCAATGATAAATATTATCATTATAAAAAAATTGATAACAGACCTTTAGTTATATATTATTGTGTGAGCGATGTAAAAAAAGCATTTAATTATGCTAGACCTGTAGATATGTTTTTATCAGAAGTAGATAAAGAAAAATATCCTAATGTAGAGCAGAAATACAGATTTGAAGAAATGGAAGGTTAATATGAGAACTATAAATATAATTGGTGAAATAAATGATAAAACAATCAAAGATGTTTTGGAGAAAATTTTTGAAATAGAAAAAGAAGACAATAAAATATTAAAAGCTAATAGCAAAATGTTATTAAAAACAGACCATAAAGAATTAGAAGATTTAACTATTAATATTACTTCTGTTGGTGGTTTAGTTTATGGATTCAATGCTATATATGATGCTTTATCGAAACTAAAATGTAAGGTTATAACTAGAGGTTTTGGACTTTGTGCTTCTGCTGGTTTTTGGCTTATGTTAGCTGGAGATGAGAGATATGCTGGAAAAAATACAAGGTTTTTATATCATACTTTAGGATACGATAATGGCTATGATATGCTACAGTTCCATAAAGAAAGACTAGAAACATCAGAAAAATTACAGAAAAATTTAGAAAAAATAATAATAGAAAAAACAAACATAACTCAAGATATGTTAGACGAACATATTAAAGATGATTGGAATATTTTCTTTGATGAAGCTGTAAAATTAAATGTAATACAAGGTGAAATATAATATGTTATTTAAAAAGAAATGGAAAATAGATTATGAATTTAATAAAAAAAATTTAAAAGAATTAACTTTAAAAACTAAACAAACTAATTTTAAAGAAATAAATAAATTAACACAAGAGTGTACAAATGAATTAAAAAATATAATAAAAGAAAAAATTATAGCTTTAGCTATAGAAGAAGTTTTTCAAATTTGTATAACTAAAAATGATTGTATAGAATGGATAAATTTACATACTACACCAAGAGGATTTGATATAATAATGAACAATTTAAAATCTTATTTTGAAGAAAGAGGGTTTAAGTTTGAAAAGAAATTAATATCAAATAATGATTATGAATATATTATTAGCTGGGGTGATTAAATATGGAAGATAAAGATTTTGCAAAAGAGTTTCATGAATATTTAGAGAAAATAAAGAAAGAAGAAGATGTAGAATTTGAAAGAAAATTTAAAAATTTTTATGATTTTTTAGATATATTTTTAGTATATTTTATTGAGTTTATGAAAATCACAGAAGGGAAAATTAAACTTATACATATTTGGTTATCATTTACTAATATAATAGGCTATCTTAAATTTAAAATTAGAAAAAAATGGTATAGAGATAAATTTTATACTAATTATCCAACATTTAATAGAATGTATGAAGGTTTGTTAAAATCAACTGAACTTGTTTCAGATATGTATATAAATAAATATCCTAATAAAAAAGATGAAATTGAAGGTTTAGATAATTTAGAGATAATAATATATTTCAATAAATAGGTGATATAAAATGATAGATAGAGTAGATTTTAAAAAATATGTTGTTCCTAGAAATAAAACTTTATCAGGAATGATTGCAAAAGATATAGAAATTTATAAAATAGATTTTGAAATAAAAGATATAAGATTAGTAAATAAATTTCGTGATTGTAATGGAATTTGTAATGCAGAAATAATGTATTTAGTAAAAAACAAATAGGAGGATTATATTATGAATATATTTTGCATAATGGGATATACTGCATCAGGAAAAGATACAGTAGTAAAAGAAATATCAAATAACTATGATGTAAGAAAGGTAGTACCTATAACTACAAGACCAATGAGAAAAGGAGAGCAGAACGGAATAGATTACTTCTTCTATGATAACGAATACTTTGCAGAAGAATTTAAAAATCTTATAGCTATAAGAAAATTCAAAGTTTGGAATAATGAAGTTTGGTCTTATGCTTTTGATAAAAGAGCCTTTAATAGCAACGATAATGTCATTATGTCAACTGATTTAATTGGATTTAAAGAAATTAAATATAATTTTCTTAATGATAATGTAGTAGGAATATTCTTAGATGTGCCAATAAGTGTACTTATAAAAAGATTAGAAGAACGAGGTACTCCTGAAGAAGAAATAGAAAGAAGATTAAAACACGATATAAATAAGTATAAGAAATCTTCTATAAACGATAAAGATAAACTTTATACCGTTAGTAATATAGACTTACATAAGACTATATCTAAAATAAATAACATAATAGAAGTTGAAACTTCTAAGAAAGGAAAATAAATGGAAAATTTTGACAAAAGAAAAATATACCTTTTTAGTATTAAAAAATATAAAAAAGATATGAAAAAAAGAATTAAAAGAGCCACAACAGAGTATGAAAAAGAAAAAATAAGAGAAAGTCTTAGGGAAGGTTTAAATGGTTTTGCTAAAGAGTTAGAAGATAATAGAAACACATTCTCTTTAGTTTCAGATAGTTCTAAAGTAGTTGGTTTATACACTTATAAAGGTGAAAATATATTTATATATCCTCAATGGTGCGTAGAAGTTACAGCAGATGAACTAAGAAAAAAAATAGATAAAAGTAAAAGAAAGTTTGGTGATTTATAGTTGGTAATAATGGGAATAGATGCTTCTTTATCTAGTACAGGAGTATGTATTGCAAAATCAAATAGTGAAATAATAGAAATAATAGAAACAAGTGTTATTCAAACTAAAAAAGATGATTTTAAAAATGAAGATTTAAGAATATTTTATATATGTAAAGAATTAGCTAAAAAAATGATTGATAATAAAGTTAATAGAGTTGTAATAGAAGAACAGTTTATGGCTAGAAATAGCAAAACAGTATTATCTCTTAGAAAAATGCTAGGTGCAATAATGTATTTAGTATATGAAATGGGATTAGAATTAGATTATCTATATCCAACAACTGTTAGGAAATTACTTCTTAATAATGGCAAAGCTAAGAAAGAAGAAGTGGCAAAATATATAAGAGGTAATATTATAGATATAGGCGAATATTCAGATAAAGCAGGTAAGAAAAAAACTTCTGATATATATGATGCAACTGCAATAGCTGTAGCTTATGATAAAAAAATTAAAAATGAGGGAGAGTAATTCTCCCTCTAATTATATAAAGGGAGGTTGAAAAATGTTACATTATATAATATTATTTCTAGCTTTATTGGTGTTATTATTAGTACAAAAAAATAGAAAATTATTACAAGAAGTAATAAAGATTTCTAAAAATGTTAATGATAATAATATCAATATTTTTGAAAAAAGAGAAAATCTCAAAGTTAAAAAAGGTTTAGAATCTAATATGCTAATATTAGATAAAGATATAGTGGTATATGATGATTGGGAAAAAGAATTACAATTAGTAATATTTCCCAAAAATGCAGATAGTTTTCCATTTTTAACAACAATTAAAAAAGATGTAGATGTTAAAGAAGCTACAGAAATATTTAATAAAATGAAAGAATGTTATGATGAGGGAGATGTATTATATGTCTTGCCGGACAATAGCCATAAAGAAGGATATAAGTAAATTGGAAAATGTAACTAAAGAAATGTTGCGTTTTCAAGGAAAATCAAGTAAAATAATATTAAAGATAGAAGATTTTGAAACAAATAAAACATATTATTTACTTGAAATTGATAATTGCGATAATATTTGGAATAATAATATGGTAGAAGAATATAAGGTAGATTAATTTCTACCTTATATATTTATATGGGAGGTAACTATGAAATTAAAACTTTTCACTCATAATGATTTAGACGGAATAGGAAATATAATAATAGCACAGCAATTAGTTAAATATGGTATTTATGAAGAACTAAATTTTGAAACTTGTTCTTATATAGATATTAATTCTAAGACATTAGATTATTTAAATAACCCTCAGGAAAATACAATGCTATTATTTACTGATATATCTGTTAGTGATGAAGTGGCTCAGAAAATAGATAAACTGGATATAGAGAAACAATTATTAGACCATCATAGGTCAGCATTAGAATTAAATAAATATTCTTGGTGTAATGTAGAAGAAATTATAGATGGAACTATAACTTCAGATAGACCTGAAGGTTTTAAAAATTGTGGTACTAAAATGTTTTTCGATGCAATTCAGCCATCTTTAATATCAAAGATACCAAAAGAATCTATGAAAACTTTAATAGAATTTGTAAATTTAGTAAGAGAATACGATACATGGGAATGGGAAGCTAATGATAATTTAGAACCTAAAAGATTAAATGATTTATTATTTATGAAAGGTCAAGATAAATTCATAACTTCTATGTTATATAAGATAGATAATGGTTTGGAAGTATTCAGCTTAGATGATTTAAATGATTTATACAAAAGACAGATAAAAATAGATAAATATATAGATGAAAAAGAAAAGTTTTTAGTTGAGGTAAATATAAAAGGTTTAAATGCTGGAGTTGTAATTGCCGAAAATTATATATCTGAACTAGCAAGTACTATCCTAAAGAGAAGAATAGACTTGGAAATATTAGTTATCTTAAATGGAAAAACAGTATCACTTAGAACTAGAAGAAACAATATAGACTTATCTAAATTAGCTGAAGAATATGGAGGAGGAGGTCATCAAAAGGCAAGTGGCTTTACATTAACTCCTGAAATGCTTAAATTAGGATATAGTAAAATGTTTAATGGCGATAACTGGGGAAAATTTGAAAAATAAAAAAATAAAAGGTACTGAAATTAATCAGTACCTTTCTTATATTAAAATATATTAGCATATAAATCATCCATTAATTCTGTTGATTTTTTAGTTACATCATCTAATTCATGTATATATATACTAGATGTTATTGTTGGTGAAGAATGTCCCATATTTTTTGCAACTTCTGTAATAGGTCTATGATTCTTTATTAGAAGTGAACCATAAAAATGTCTTAATCCGTGAAGCGTTGTTTCAGGTAAATTATTATCTTTTAAATATTTTTTAAATTCTCTTGAAAAAACATCTTCTGATATAGGTTTATCATTTTTACAGAATAATAATTGATTATCATATATATTATTTGCCAATTGATATTTTTTATATTCTTTTAATTCTTCTGTAAGTTGGTTAGATAATCTTAAAACTCTATCTGATGTTTTGGTTTTAGCCCTGTCTTCTAACACAACCTTATTTACCAACTTATCGAATTGATTTTTTTCTTTGATTATTGTAGTTATTCTATGTATATGTATTAATTGTTTTTTAAAATCTATAGCATCCCAACATAATCCTAATACTTCTGAGTTTCTTAAACCTAATTTTAATATTAATTGAACCCTTAAATTTAATTCTTTTGAACCATTTTTTTTCAATGTTTTTATCAACATTCCAACTTCTTCTTCTGAATATATATAAGTTTCTTTTTTTGATTTTTTAGGTTTTTCTATACCGACCATAATATCTTTATTTAATATATCATCTCTTAATGCAGATTTAATTACTATACCTAAAACCGTTAAATGTTGGTCTAAAGTAGAAGTGCTTATTTCGGAAGATTTTATTGCAATATAATCATTTATCATTCTAGTTTTTATATCAGAAACTTTTATATTTCCAAAAAAGTTTATTAAATGATTTAAAGCTGTTAAATAAGAATTATAAGTTTTTTCACTTATATTTTTTATTTTAAATTTATAATCTATTACTTCTTTAGAATAGTTTATAAAAGTAGTAGTAGAATGTATTCTTGAGTTTATCATAAATCCATCTTCTTTAAATACTTCATTTGCTATTTCAATTGCTTCATCTAAATTATTGATTCTATTTTGTTTTATTTTAGAATCAATCCTATATTTATAATTTTCCATCTCTTTTAAATTTTGAGAAGATTTACCAAGAGATTTATTTGAAAATTTTCCATCTTCTTTTTTATAATTCATTAAAAGTCTATACACTATACTATTATCTTTTAATATTTTTTTTTGTATTTTTACCATCATTTTTATTTACCTTCTTCCAATTTTTTACATTTCCTTACATATATAATAACATAAAAAATATACAAAAACAATAATATTTAGATACTTTTTAGATACTTTTTATTATAAAAATAAAAATAAATCCATTGTTTTCAATGTTTTATAGTATTTTACATATAATATGTTATTATATGTAAAGTAAAAAATCAATTTTAAGAAGCATTAAATATTCAAGGATAAATCATAAAGAAACAAATTTAAAACCTCTTAGAATCGATTTTAGAAGGTCGATTTTTTATAAAGTGGTAAATCTATGTACATAAGATGTAAGTTCAAAAAAAAATAAAAGACTACCTAAATAATTAAGTAGTCTTTTAAAATTATTTTATAATTTCTGATTTATCAGAATTATCAATATTAGAAACGGTTATATAACCTTTATTAATTAAAATAAGCTTATCTTCATCTGTTGAAGGATAGAAACCTTTTGATAATAAATCATTTATATATAATTTATTGTATATAAAAGGGAATACTAACCAACTTAAACCATAACTAAATATTGCACATAATATCATTATTAACATCCATTTCCAATCACCTCTAAATAGCGGTGTAAAGAATCCAAAGAAAAAGTTAGTCCAACTAAATCCTATTTTACATTCTTTTATCATTCCAATATCATTTTTTAATCGAATATTCATATTATTCTCCTTTGAACATATTTATTAAACTAACAAATATTATACTATATTTTATACATTAAAGTAAATATTGCTTATAAAAACTTAAACTATTCAGTAAATCTACATTTAACGAATAGTTATATATAACAAAAGAAAACCACCTACTTATATAGGTGGCTCTCTAAATTAAAAAATCAATCAAATTAAAAGAATTAAATCTTTTATACTATATATAATAATATATTTTTTATAAATTGTAAACATCTAAATTCCAAATGCTTCTAATAATAAATCTTCATCTTTTGATTTTAAATAAGAATCTGTTGTAGATATATCATTATGATGTGCTAATAATTTTAATTCAGATAACTCAAACTTTTTATTTAGATTTTTACAAATATAATGTTCTCCTGTAGAAAGTAATTCTAAAGCTATATGTCTAAGTGAATGAACATTTAATTCGCAATCTATATCAAATTTATAATTTAAAATTTCTCTCCAAGATTTAACCCAAGCATATACACTAGGTAAAGATGCAGGTCTAACTCCATTACTATCTTTTATAACCCAAAGTTCTTCTACATCATCTTCACCTCTCCAATCCATATAATATGTATAAGCTTCTTTAGTTAATTCATTATACATAAGTCTAAATTTTTTACCTCTTTTTCCTATTACTTCATTTGTGAAGTTTCCATCCATTGTTATAGAATCTTTTTTAACTTGATATAATTCATTTTTTCTACCTGCCGAATCTATTCCTAATGCTAATAATAATGCTTCTTGATATCTTTCTCTTGATATTAATTCATCATATAATCCTTTTACTTGTTCCCAACTTAAAAATACTATATCTCTAATATCTTCCTTATGAAGTCCTTTTACTTTAGAAGCATAGTTTACTTCAAATTCATCCTCATAATCCTCTTCATTGGAAGCAAATTCAAGAAGTGTTCTTACAGAACTCATTATTCTATTTACTCTTGCATTACTCATACCTTTTTCTTTAAAATATAAAACAAGATTTCTAAAATGTTTTTTCTTTAATTTATATAATTCTTTATTTTCTAATTCTTCTAAAACATAAACACATAGTATTTTTAAATCGTTATTATATTGATAAATAGTGCCTTCTGCTTTTCCTTGAGCTTTTAATTCAAGCATATAATCATCTATCAATTCTTTATTATACTTATTTACCTTTTTCCAATTTTCTTCTGTTACAAATTTATTATATTTCTGAGCCATTGTATTTTCCTTTCTATATTTAATTAAAAATTAAATAAAGAGTAGGAAAATACCTACTCTTTATCATTCAAATTTCTTTTTATGTCTGTTATATCTTCACTTATTTCTTCCATTTTATCGGTAAGCCTAGATATATTAATTGAGTTATTATTTGTTATATTTGTTATCTGATTGAGTTGGTCTAAAAATTTTTCCATTGTTTCTTTTCTTTCTTTAGCAAACTCAACCCTTTCTTCTTTAAAGGCATCTCTTTCTCTACTAGCCAATTGGTTAGCTTTAGTTATCTCATCTTTAAGATAAGATTTATCTTCCTCATACCTTTGTCTATCTTGCTCGATATAATCTCTAAGGAAGTTCCAAAGTAGCAAAGCTATTATAGATGAGATACCTATTTGACTAACTAATTCTGCAATTTCCTTCATTTGATTATCCTTTATTTATTTTTTATTTTTTTGTATTGTACTCCAACTTGATTTACTCCTATAGCTATTCCCCAAGATGCTATTCCTATATAGAAATTAGTTATAGTAAATCCTCCTAAGAATAAACAAGCAGAAACTATTGCTAATGGTAGTAATATAGCTGGTATGTATTCATTTTGTATTTTGTTTAAAGATTTTAAATAAGCACCAACAATATATAACCCAACAACCATTAATAATAATTCAGGTGGAATAAATTCCATTAAATCAATATTCATTACATTAAAATCTAACATATATTATTACTTCCCTTCTATTTCAGATATTATTTCTTTAGCTAAATTTAATATTTTTTCTTTATTTACTTTTGAATCTTCAGAAATTTTAGTTCCTTCTATTTTTCTAACTATAGCTATTATATCTTCACCATAAGTTTTTGAAGGACACCATTTACCACTTAAATCTTCTACTGTTTTTACTGTTCCTAAAAGATAAGTGAAGTGTCTTGGGTCTAATGTAGTCCCATTCTTTTTATATTTATTAACATCATAAAAAGTACCTTTTCCGTTATAGTATAATTCTGTTTCTTTACTGTATTTTGGATAACCTTTCACACCACAATATAAAGCAAGATGGTCTATAAATGCTTTCACTCCATCTTCCCAATATTCAAATCTTTTATGTGCATTAGGGTCATAATCTCCTCCACCATAAGAACCTTTAAGTCCACAAATGTTGCAGAAGTTTGGTCTTAATACACCTTTATAATTAAAATAACCAGTTTCTTTAAGTGCTTGTGCAACAGCAACTACTGGATTTATACCAACTTTTATAGCTTCATCATATATCATAGGTACAATAGCATAACACAAAGAGTGTGCAGTTTTTGTGTTTTTGATGAATTGCATAACTTGGTCTTTTGTTGCAGTAGGCTTAGATAAAATTAACATTTTATTCATCACTCTGCCTTTCTTATTAAAGTTTATTTTATATTAATTAAATCTAATTAAGTTAAATTAATATTTACTATAATTGTTTAGCTACATTTTTGAAAGTTTCAAATCTATTAGTGTCATTTGCATTACCACCAACTTGTATTACTTTATCTACCTTTAAATTGGCTTTTTCTTTTTCATAATCTGAAACTTTCATTAAAGCACATTTATTTTTCTGTGCTAATACTATTGCACCGAATACATCGGCATCTCCTAAGTAAGTTACTAAAGTTTTCATATAAACATCTCCCTTATTAGTGTTATTTGTTTGTGGTTTTGGTTTAACAGTACTAGTTGAAGGTTTATAAGTTTTTCCTTCTATACCATCTGCTATTGCTCTAGCTATTTTATCTTTGTTAGCTTTATAAACTTTCGCATCATCTAAATCATCTACAAAGCATACTTCTATAAGTAATGCTTTTGAATTAGTTTTGTTTAGGAATTTTAAACCAGTTCTTTCTTTAACTCCTCTATTATGGAAACCTATACTAGCTATATTTTTTCCTATTATTTCACATTTAGGAATAACATTATCATTTACATATAATACTTCTACACCCGTAGTTTTTCCATTTCCTTTTTCGTTTTCTGCACCACTATTAAAGTGTATTGAAACATCTAAATCTACTGAATGTGCATTACATTTTGCTATTATTTTGTTTAGTACATCAGTTTGACCACTACCATTATCGCAAGTACAATTATATACTGTATGACCATCTGCTTTTAGATATTCAATTACTTTTTTAGTTAAATATCTAGCTTCTGTCGATTCATACATATTAGTACTTCTACTTGAAGCACCACAAGCTACTTTACCATCAGGGTTGTGTCCTGCCGAAATATTAAACTTCATATAATCATCACCTTTCTTTATAATAAAAAAGAACTGATTTTAAATCAGTTCTTATATAAACATATTCTATTGTGTAACTAATGTTCCTAATTTTACAAAATTATCATTTACTTCTGAAATTATAGATTCAGCTATTTTTTTAGATTCATTATCTATATAATTTAATGTAATTGAACCGTAACTTTCTTGATAACTATTAAATTTAGAATAAAAATTATTATATGTCTTTATTTTATTTGTTATTGTTATAGAACGATTTAATTTTATAGCACAATCATTAAACATATAATCTATATTTACTAAATTATTTAATATTACATTTTCAAATTTATTCAATGTAACATATACAGCACTAGCATTGGAATATGTTACATAATCAAATAAATGACTTGCATTTTCTATATATTCACCATAAAAATTATTAAAATATATATTATTAAAATAATTTACACCAAGATTAAACATATAACTAGAATTTTTATTTGCATAAATTTTTTTATTTGAATATATATAATATGTATCATAGGTTCTGCCACCATCTGATATACTTTTTTTTAATAATAAAATACTACCATCTTGTTTTTGAGATAAATCCTCTTTCAAATCTTGTGCATCAGAAGGCAAAGAATCGGTAAACATTAAATCATTATATGTAGCACCTGCATCTGGTGCATAAATCATCGTTCCTATATGTTTTCTTAATATATCTCTAACTTTAGTTCCTTCTAATAAAAAGTTTATTGGTTCATTATTTAACTTTTTAACTAATGTACTAAAATTATCAGTAGGTTCATATAATAAATTATTAGCATCCATTATAGTTTTTAAATTATCACTACTTACTTTTAATAAATCATTTATTTCTTGTAATTTATAGTTTATTTCATGAAATCTTGCACTAAGTCTTAACTTAGATGGTTTCACCATCATATCTAATGGTGGTGTGGGGTTATCAGGTGAAATTTGAAATACATCATTTAATTTATCAATTAAGGATTCTAATGTTTCTGTATCTGTAGCACTTCCACCTTTATTATTAATAATATATGCTATATAAGATTTACAACTTTTTATACTTTCAGTTGTTTTATTTATATAGTTAGTTATATCATTTAATGTAGTAGTAGAAGGTGCTTTGTCTACTGGTATTATTTCAGGTGGTGGAAGTTCTTCTATACAATAAATATATTTTGGTGCATCATATAGTATCTCCATTGGTTTGTCTATTGTTACTACAAAACTTTTTTTCAGATGTATATTTCCATTTACTTTTTCTGCAACAATTGTACTTTCCTTGCTCATACCATTCTCTTTTAAATAAATGTTTATTGATGTAGCTGGACCCATATAAGTATTTTTAAAATTTAATGATTCAGTTTCATTTTGTGCAAAAATATTTTCTTTTACAGAAACATCTGTTAAATCATCCTCATTTAAGTATATTTTTTTTGTTCTCATTCCTTTTTTACATAAAACTACATTTTGCGGAATTAAACTTTTATCTATTTCACTTATATTAGACATCTACTTCACCACCTATAAATTATCAATAGTGCTATTAACACTATTAATTAAATTAGTTCTAGCAGTACCAACATCAGATTTTAATTTTTCAACATCTGCTTTTACTTGCTCATAATCAGAAGGTGTAGCATTTCCTAATTCAGTACTTATTTTCTGAGAACTCCAAGTAGAAGTTGTAGTAGTTGTCGTATCTGATATTTCTGTTGTATTAGATAAGCCATCTTTAACTTCATTAACAGCATTAACTAATGTATCTTTTTTACTTGTTTTTAAAGTTGATAAATCACCTATATTGGCAATCTTTTTAAATAAATCTTTAATATTCAAGTTTAATCAACTCCTTTTTATAAATTTAACACTCCCACTTTACATATATCTATTGAAATGTTATAATATATATGATATTAGTGAGAGTGTATGTATTTTCCGCCGACTATATTAAATCAACTATAAGATTATCCTTTCCATCTGCTAATAACATTGTGTCTACATCATCTTTTAGATGTGCGAAGTTAGGATTTGATAAAAACATTTTATATGCTTTCTGTCCTTCTTCTACACTTATTCTTGCTTTCTTTTCAACTCTTATAACTATATACATAGCCATACTATCAACCCCTTTTGATTTATTTTGTTTTAAATTTAAAGTCATTGGCATTTCTGCACTTTGCATTAGTAGGAAGTCTACCATTTCTTGTGTTGCATTAATATCTACATCTTGTAATCTTTGACTTTCTTGCATTTGTTTGTTCTCATCACTAAGAACTTGCAACCATTCTCTGAATGTATATTGGATTTCATCATATTGCCAATATTCCATTTGTTGCTGAGTATGTTCATCTAATTGAGATTTTCTTTCAATATTGGTTCTCTTATAAACTGTATCCACATTCACTTCTACTTCAGGAATAGATATTTGAGTACCTTGAACACCTTTAATTTCTAGCATTTTCTATCACCTTCTTACTGTTTGGATTCTTTTCAAATTCCTTTATCAATAAAGGATTTATATATTTCAAAGATAAATCATAAGAATTACACCATTTTAACCAACCCACATAACTATTAACTGTACAAAAATTACTAAATGATAAACTATCTTGTTTAACTAATTTCTTACATTTTTCTTTCATTCTTTTATAAGTTGATTTTCTTAATAATTTATAGTGTCTAAATACTCTATAGCCAACAAAATCTATACCTCTTACATTGGTTGGAAATATTTGCCAATTTTCTTTGACTTTTAAATCAAGATTTACTTTAAGATATTCGTCAATTTCTCTTTTTAGATTATGTAGAAAATTCTTATCACCATCTAATATGACAATATCGTCCATATATCTAAATACATATTTGCATTTCTTTTCTTCTTTCAACCAATGGTCGAAGTAACTTAAATAGAAATTAGCAAAATATTGCGACAAATAATTTCCTATTGGTACACCTTTACTACCTTCAACACTATCAATTATTTCATCTAGTAATTCTAATAATAATTTATCTTTAAATTTCTTTCTTAGTAAATTCTTCAAAATATCGTGATTGATATTAGGAAAGAATTTTTTAACATCTATTTTTAAACAGTATTCTGTATTATTTTCGTCTTTAAGTGCTTTATCTAATTGTTTTAGAGTTCTGTGAATACCTCTATCTTTTAGACTAGCATTTGTAAAATCTGTAAATGTTTGCATAAATATATGTTCAATTTGTAACATTATTGCCCAATGAACAATTCTGTCAGGATAGAAAGGTAACTTATAAATTTCTCTTTCTTTACCTTTATCATTTTTCTTGAATATTACATATTCACTTGTTTTATAATTTCCACTTATTAACATTTGTTGTATTTGCTCCAAATAATAATCAGGATTTTCATCAATTATCTTAACTTCTTCATAATAAGATTTACCTTTTCTAGCATTTCTATAAGCTAATCTTAAATTATCCATTTCCACAATTTTTGGAAATATATTGTTGTATCTTTTCATTTTAAAATTTTACTCCTATTTTAAAAAGTCTTTTTATTTTTAGCGAATTTTCGGATATTCCTACTAATACACTTTATATCAAATCTTTGTTATGTTTTGCCAAGAGGCAAGGCAATAGTTCTCTTTGTGTTCATAATATTTAATTTTATAAAAAGATAAGGTGAGAACCTAAATTCGAATTAGAATTAGAAGGTGAATAATTCACATTCAAATTGAAAGTACTAGCATTAAGCCTATTATTCCAATTACTACTGAACTTAGTGAAATAGTCTGAATTAGTATAACTATAATCTTTTTATTGCCCACCTATATATTCTTGTATATAGGATTTAATATTTAGTTTTTATATTCAGTTTTATATTAAATTTTAATTGGTTCTCTAACTTGCTATCCTAAAAAGACAAGGCGAGAACCCAAATACGAACTAGAATAAGAAGGCGAACAACTCACATACAAATAGAAAGCACCAGCATAAAGCCCATAATCCCAATGACCACCGAACCTAGCGAAAGAGCCCGAACTAGCATAACCATAATCGCAATAGTAAGTAGTATCACTTCCATTAAATTCTTTAGGGAAAAATCCACCTTCATTAGTATGTGCAACTTTGGAGATTTTTCCACCACCATAAGTGCTTACAAACTTACCAACATTTTTAAATCCACTACCATTGTCATTAAATGTTTTATTGTCAGGTGTTACAGTAACTTGATAAGAATTATTATGGAACATACCATCTACCCATTGCCATATATTTCCATAGAAGTCTTCTATACCTAAGAAACATACTTGTTGTTTACCACCAGTTTCACCAAATATCATACCTTTTGTGTTAGTACCACCAGTATTAGTTTTATTACTATTACTATTTGCATATCCATAACCTAAAGCATTTTGTGAGTTTAGATTTTTATATGCAAGAAGATATAAGTTTTGTAAAAGCATTAATGTAAACCAATTGAATTGTTGGTAACCACTTCCTACATTATGAGCATAATTTCTAAATTGAGTTAATGTAGTATTTACTGTTGGAGAAACTCCACTTCTACTTCTTAATTTGTTACTTTCTACATATCCAAGATAAGCACCAACATATATATGGTCTTTTTCTACTCCTCCAACCTTATGTGCATAACAATCATAAGAACTATCTATTTTATAGTTAGATATTCTCATTTCATATCCATTAGTTACATTAGTAAACTTCCAATAAACTTTAGGAATTTCAACCATTACATCTACATCATTAGGAACTGTTGAACCATCTATATATTGAGTTTTATTGCTTGGCTTAATTTCTTTTGTAACTTTTCCACCTTTGAATCCAACCATTCTTATTTTGTTGAATGGAAACTTATCTGCCCATCCTCCTAAACTAGTTTTTGTTGCTACAGAAGTTCCTACAGCATCTTCTATATAAGTGCAACAACTATTAGGATTTGAATTGTTTTCCATAACTTTTACACCAAATATCTGATAATTTGCAGTTGTAACAGAAATAGTATCACTTCTTACAGTATCTATACCATCTGTAACTTCTATCTGAATTTGATATTTTGTATTAAGATTTAGGTTATTAACTCTATAAGTAAATTCATTATTTACAACTTCATAACCGACTTCTTTTGTAATTTCTTGTTTTCTTCCATCTATATACACATAATGACGAAGTATAGTGTTTTCAAAGTCCTCTGCTATATACTTAATATCAAAGAAAGTTGATTCTATTTTACCTTCTTGTCTGAAATTTCTTATAGTAGGAGGGTTGTTACCTTTTCCACCACTCATTGAAATTCTTATAATTCCACTCATCATATCATTCCTTTCTCTTAAAATTTTGCATTAAAAAAAGAAGGTCTTATAACCTTCTATCCTAAATAACATAATCTTGTTCCTACACCTGAGCCTGAACCTGATGCAGTAAATTCAACACTTAAATTAAATATCCCTGCATTATTCATATCTCTATAATATCCACCTGAAACTGGTATGCAATTAATGGATATTCTTGCCATATCGCTATAATAAGTATTTGAACTTCCATTAAATGCAGTTGGGAAAAATCCACTTTCATTAGTATGAGATATATCACTTATATATCCATTTTTAGGTGTTGAAAATTTTCCTAAATTTTTATAATTACTACCATCATCATTAAAAGTTTTATTATCAGGAGTAACTAAAATTTCTCCATTTTTATTGTAAACAATTCCATCAACCCATTGTCTACAATTACCCCATAAATCTTCAATACCAAGAAAACACATTTGAATACTATTATCTATACTTCCATAACATAAGTTTCTTCTATTAGTACCACCAGTAGTAGTTTTACCACCAACACCAGTATAACCTTGACCTAAAGCTATTTGAGAATCTAAATTTTTATAAGCCATCAAATAAAGTATTTGAATTAATATTAATGTGTTCCAATTCCATAATTGGTAACCTTCTCCGTTAGCTCGAGCATAATTTCTAAATTGAGTTAATGTTTTACTAGTTGTCGGCATAGAAGAGTTGTAACTTCTTAATTTATCATTTATAACACTACCTAAATAAGCACCCACATAAATAAAGTCTTTTTCGATTCCATTTACTTTATGAGCATAACAATCCCAATTATCATCTATTTTTGAATCTGAAATTCTTAATTCATATCCATTAGAAGTATTTTTAAAATTCCAATATACTTTAGGTATCTTTACCATAATATCTACATCTGTAGGTGCAAAACTTCCATCAATATATTGTGTTCTATTGGTAACATTAATATATTTTGTTTCTTTACCTTCTTTAAATCCTACTAATTTGATTTTATTAAATGGGAATCTATTTTGCCAAATATTAAAAGAATCATTTGTAGCAGGTGTAAAATCTATAGAATCTTCTATATATGTTATAGAAGTTGATACATTAGAATTTGTATTATCAACTTTGATGCCATATATTACACTTTTTTCTGTTTTAACTTGTAATATTTCACTTTTAGAAATTATATCTGAATCATTTATTTCAATTTGAATATTATATACTGTTCCACTAGTTAAAGATTTTAATGTATAAGAAAATTCATTATTTTCTTTATCATATATAACATCCTTAGTTATTTCTTTTCTTTCACCATTTATATTTATAAAATGTTTTAAATTTAATGATTTAAAATTTTCTACATTATATTTTATAGTGAAACCACTAGAAGTTATTTTTCCATCAACTC
This sequence comes from Peptacetobacter sp. AB800, assembly GCF_047807365.1. Taxonomy (NCBI): domain Bacteria; kingdom Bacillati; phylum Bacillota; class Clostridia; order Peptostreptococcales; family Peptostreptococcaceae; genus Peptacetobacter; species Peptacetobacter sp. AB800. The sequence goes on from NZ_JBLOUI010000003.1 coordinate 33,709, forward strand.
TTAAATTTTTAATAATAGCTTTAATAACACTATTTCCATTACCACTTATTTTAATCATTCCACTCATTTAATCACCTCTTACGATTACTAGTATATTTATATCCATTGTTGGTTTTTTACCATAGGCAACTAAATTTATGGTATTAGTTGTTTGAGAACCTGCTATTATTTTAGCTTCTCCAAATGCAGTTAGTTCAGCTTCTGTCATTAAAGGTTCAACTGAATTTGTTACTTCCCAATTTTTATCTGCATCCATTCCTTCTATTGTTATGGCATAGTTATAAGGTGCTTCTGCACCAGTCCAATTAGTGTGAGTTAAAGTTATATTATGTTTAGATGATTTTAAAGTTACATTTCCATTAGTATCAGCATTTTGACCATTTATACTTTTTACTATTGTTTTATTATCTTCAAATTTTGAACCATTTTTTAAAATTGCCATCTAATCACACTCCTTCTTTTTATAATAAAAAAGAGTAGGTATAAAACCTACTCTAATATTTGTTTTTCTCTTATTTCATAAACGTGTAAATTTTTATTTTTATCTATATAAGGATTTTCACCTTGTCTTAAATCTTCTACTATTTCATTTACTTCAAATGTTTCTTTATTAAAAGATACGTTATTACAACCTTCCTTTAGGCTATCTTTTAATAATAATGTATCTTTATAAATTCTTCCAACTATCATAATATCACCTTCTATAAAGTAGGAGCATTATATACAAAATCTAAACTATCTCTATCTGAATTATATTTAATTTCATATTTTTGATAATTAGGTTTTGCATTAGCTATCAAAGTATCTATTTTATTAGAAGAATAAGTAGTTGTAGTACTAGAAGAAGAATCCTCGATTTCTGCTCCTATAGATGGTTTTATTTTCTTTAATGCACCTGCAACTATCATAATATCTAAATTAGTATTGTTATCACTAGTTACTTCTATAGAATTTACATCAATTATTTTAAAAGAAACAATTACATTTTCTTTAGTTATTTTATCAATACAAGCTACTATTGGTTTGTCTGAATTAAGATTATGTGTAACAGTTGCTTTGTACATAGAATCTTGAGAAGTCCAACTAACTATTTCACCAAAGAATGTTTCTCTGCCAACATTTCCCCGTACTTGTTGGTCTGTATAAGCCTTTGCATCATTTAATGCTTTTGTAGCCTTAGCTTGAGAGCCTTCTGTAGTTTCTTTAGCACTCCAATCAGTAAGATTTCCTTCTGTAATCTTATCTAATGTAGCTTTATTAGTATGTGTGTGAACACTAGAAACTCCTTGTTCTAATTGTGTAATTTTATCATTTAATACTTTACCTTGAGCAGAAGATAAAGCATTTGTAGTACTTTCAGAAGTTAATACGTTTTCTACTTCAAATAAATCTGTTATTTCAGATTTTGTATGAGTATGCGTTCCTTCTGCTTTGCTATCCCAACTAACAACTTTGCCATCTGTAATTTTAGCTAATTCTGTTGCATTTACGTGAGTATGTGCTTTACCTTTTAAGTCAGCAACATCAGTTTTTAACGTTCCTACTTCATTTTCGGTAGTATCATATTCTCCCCTTAAAGCATTTACTTTATCATCTATAACTTTACCTTGAGCAACCGATAAGGCATTTGTTACAGAATTAGAAGTTAAAGCATTTTCTACAATAAATAAATCTGTTATTTCAGATTTAGTGTGTCTATGTGTAGAAGGTTCAAATGTAGAAGGTTTATTTTGTATTCCACTCCAATCTATATTTTTAACATTGGCACTTAGTGTTCCATCTTCTGTAACAGATAAGCCTTCACCTACTTTAATACCACCAAGTTTAGTAGTACTAGCTATTGTAGGGTTAAATTCAGTAGGTCTATTTAATATACCTTCCCATTCAACACTATCTGCTTTACCACCACTAACAACATTAACAGTACCATCAGGTTGTTTTTCAAAACCTACACCTATTTTAATACCACCTAATACAGAATCACTTGCAATAGGTAAAGTATAAGGAATTGGTTTATTAGTTAAGTCATTATAATCTCCACTAAAACCTTTTGGTAATGGTAATCTGAATTTTTCTACATTTTCAGATTTAAAAACAATTTCTTGCCCTTCTATACTAACATTATCTAATTTAATATTAGTCCATTTATCTTTATCTTCATCAGTTACAAATCTATGAGTTGCATCTTGAACTATTATACTTGCTTGATGTGTTTTAGGGTGTGTATAATTATTTGCACCTTCTGATATTCCTTTTAACTTAGTAAAATCTTCTTTACTCATAAATCCATTAGTACTATCTGTAGCTATATCGTGTATATGAACTTTATCAGCTTTTTTAGCTAATTCTACCCCAGTTGCATCTAAAATATCTTTGTTATTTTTATACGCAGTTGCTAATTCTTCTATGGTATTTAATTCTTCAGGTGCAAGTCCTACTAATTCTTTAATTTTAGTATCTGTATAACCTTTACCTTCTACTAATTTAGTATCTGTATATTTCTTAGCTTCTGCAAGATTAGTTGTTGCACTATTATTTACTTTAAGTATTTCTGCATCTGTATATTCTTTACTTTCATTTAATTTAGTATCTGAATATCCTTTTAATTCGGTTTTAACTTTACCTAATTCTGTATCAGTATAACCTTTCGCAGTAACTAAATTAGTATCTGAATATTGTTTAACTTTAACTATTTCTGAATCTGTATGAGCATTAGCTTCTGTTAATTTACCATCTGAATATTTTTTAGCATTATTTAATGCTTCAGTAGATTTTGTATCTGTATATTCTTTACCTTCTGCTAATTTAGTATCAGAATAAGTTTTAGCTTCAACTAACTTTTGGTCTGAATAACTATTTGCATTATTTAAAGTTTCTAATGTTTTAGCATCAGTATATTTTTTTGCAGTATCTAAATTTGTATCTGAATGAGAATTTGCTTTAGCAACTTCTGTATCTGTGTATTGCTTAGCTTCAGTATGTTTAGTTGTTATTGTTTGATTTAATTCATCTTTAGCTAAATTTAAAGCATTAGTTTGAGCATTATCCTTTTGAGTAACTAATTCAGTTAATTCTGTTTTAGTATTTTGTAATGCTTCTGTTTGTGCAGTATCTTTTTGAGTTATTAAATTTGTTAATTCTTGTTTAGCAGTATCTAAAGCACTACTTTGAGAAGAATCTTTACTATTTATTAATTCTGTCAATTCTGTCTTAGTTGTATCTACTAAATTTTTATGTTCAGTATCTAAATCAGAAACTTCTCCTCTTATAGTTGTTGCAGTAGTATCAGTATAATTTTTTGCAGTATCTCTAGTAGATTTTAAGAAATCTCCTACAGTTATACAAGTTGTTATACCATTTTGTTGAAGAATTAACTCATCTAAATCTTTTTCTGTATCTGTTTTAGTTAATTCAGATATATGTTTTATACCATAATCATCTAAAGAAGTATCGTAACAAAGTAAAGAATTATCTTCTACTTGTAAAAAACCTCTATCCATTGGAAGTGTATTTCCAAAATCAGGCTTATCTTTTACTTCATAATCAAATGGTGGTATAGTAGCTATAACCACTCTACCTTTCATAACTTTTACATATATTTGATATATCCCAACTAAATCAGATATATTCTTATTAATTCTAAAATGTATCTCATTATCAACTATTGGAACATCCATTAATTTTGTTAGTTTTCCGTCAGGTCTAACTATTTCAATCATAGCTTTACAATCAGAAGTAAATACATCTACTTCTCCATTAGGACTTCTATCAAAATAATAATTCCAATTGTCAACAGCAATTTCAAATATCATACCCGTATCACCTTTATAAACATAAGGCTTAGTACTCAATTTGACATCATCTTTTTTAACTTTTACAGTTAAATCTTTTGCAATATATGAATTATCTATTGGCAATATAAATCACCCCTTTATTATTCTTGTATATCAGTTTCTAGTAATTCCTTATCTTCTAATTCTTTTTTTAATCTAGCTATTTCTGTATCTTTTTCAGTTATAGCATTTTCTAATTTTCTTTTTTCTTCATCTAATTGCATAGCTAAAGTTTCGTACATTAAACTTTGTTCAGTTTTCTGTACTAATTCCCTTACTGTTGTTTCGTGTAATCTCTTGTAATCTAATTCCATTATTGATTTCCTCCATTTTTAAGATTATTTATTTCTGTTTCTAAAGTTTCTATTTTGTTTATTGCTACTTGTAATGCTCCTGCAAGTACTGATACATAACCATTAAGACTATAAGCTAAATTATCTGCATCATCTTTTCTTAACACTAAGTTCTCTACACTAGTACCAGTTATATCTTGAGCTACAAAACCTAATTCAGTATCTACATTCTGAGCATCATATAAATCTCCATAATATTTCTCATTATAGTTATATGTTGTTAATTTAAGGTCTTTCTTTACAAAGTTATATAAATCATTTGTTGTTATAGTATTTTCTATAAGCAATTTATCCCCATTATCTTTATTGTTGTTTAGGTAATGTATATTCTCCTTTAGGTTTATATCCGAAGAACTACTCATTTTTCCATAAAAAGTAGTTGCGTATGCTTCACTCCATTTACTACTTGATGAACCCAAAGATTTACTATGACCATCTAAATCACTTCTCATTAATATAGCACCTCTACCATTATCGCCTATAGAGTTTACGGTAACTTGGTAAGCATTTAGATATTTACCATTAGCATTATAAGTAACTATATTGTCACCACGAAATTGTATTGCATCATTTGTAATTTCAAATATTCTAGCTCTACCACTACCATATCCTGATTGATATACAGCAAACCAATTTGTTGAAACCCTTATATAATTACTTCTATCCCATTGAAGTCTTATAGAATCACCCCAACCAGTATGATTTTCATTTGTAGCGTCTATAGCACAGTTACCATTAGCTGAATCTCCAAATAAACTTATAATAGGATAATGACCTGGTGGAGAAGTTAATTTATCACAAGCTAAAAATCCATTCCAAAGAGTTCCATATTTACCATTTACTTCAAAATTCGTTTGTAGTATTCCTTGATTTTGTAAACCTATAACTATACTATTTGCATTTTGCCTAATTAAAGAGCCAAATTCACCTTCTGTAACAGCTAATTTTATTTCATTAGATAATTGAGTTATAGTTGATTGTTGTTTAGCTAAACCATTTGTATTTTGAGTAACTTGTGTTTGTATTCTATCAGCTGTTTGTTTAAATTCAGAAACTTGTTCAGTTAAGCCATTCGTAGTTTGAGTTAGTGCAGTTAATTTAGCACTATTTTCTCTATTAGTTCTAACATATTCACCTTTAAAAGTTTGAATTAATGTTTCATTATTTTCGGTTTCATTTCTTCCTATAGCTTCTATAGCCAAACTTGCTTGTTTAGAATATTCTCCTATCGCAAGAGTATATTCTTCAAATGCTTTATTTTTTTTATTTTTATCAATATCGTCTAGTATTCCATCTTTTTTAAGAATATAATCTATAATAAGTATTAAATTTTCATATTTCTTAGAATAACTTTCATAAGCACTTTGAAAATCTTTATATACTTTTAAATACCACTTTTTATCAGGATATTTAGAACTAGTACCTTCTACAGTAACTGGTGGGTAAACACCTTTTTCGGCATAATCTAAATCTGTCTTATTAAATTTACCTAATATAGAATTGTATTGATTATCAACATCTACTTTTTCTAAAGATAGAGATTGTAAATGTTGTCTAATGGTTATTTTCTCTGCTTCTGTTAATATTCCATCTTTAAATACATCGTTCATTGATTGGTCTAAAGAACCTAAAGAATTTGTTAAATCACCTATCTCTTTAGCTAAATTTTCTTTTGCATCAGAAGTTTTTTTACTTCCTATTAAATCTATTGCTTGTTGAGATATATCTTTTAACTTAACAGATTTGTCAGTATAATCTTTATATGCTTGTTCAACTAAATTAGCACCTATGCTATTGTCATATTGTTTATCATTAGTCATTTTATCTATAACATCTCTAACAGTTGTCATTAAAGAATTGTAAGAAGTATCATAATGACCTTTAGCTTCTGAAAGTTGTTGTTTAAGTCCAACACCCTCTTGAGCATTTATTACAATAGAAAATGGACTAGAATTAACTTCATTTACACCATCAGAAATTTGTATAATTCCTTCGTGTGTACCTTCTGTTAAACCTAATCCATTATATACATATTTATTATCTACCGATATTGGTTTGATAATTTCATATTCATTTGTATCAATTTTTAATTTGTGTGTTATTAAATCTGTTTTATCAATATCTGTTGCAGTATAAGATATTCTGAATCTACCTTTATAACTTGTTTCTTCAACTGTTACCTCAGATATTTTTGGTGGGGTATTTACTATCTTAGGTATAATTATTTGAAATACAGAAGATTCTGTTTCAACACTTCCATCAGAAACTTTTAAATTACAAACGTGAGTTCCATTTGATAAACTTGTACCATTATAAGTATAAGTATTTTCAGATTTAATAGGTGTAATTTGTTTATAACCTTCATTATCTATTTTAAGATAATGAGTTAAATCTTTGCTACTATCATCAGTAGCTTCATATACAATTTGATATACACCACTTTGATTTACATTTTGTATTTTTATGTTGCTTATTGTTGGTGGGTTATTTGAAGATGGCGATACAAATTGTACTGTAAATAAATTTGAAGTTTGAGAATGTCCTTCAGAATCTGTGCATCGTATATAACAGTTCTTTAATTCTGAAGTAGCTTCTACATTAACTGAGAATCCCGTTAAGTTTCCAACTGGGGTTATCTCTTTATAAAATACACCATTGTTAGTACTTAATTCGTGTTTCTTAATTGTTGGCATACCTTCAATAGCATAAGTTAATGTATAAGCACCCTCAACATTACTTACTTGGTTTTCAATATTTTTAATACTCCAAGCCATTTATTCATATCACCTCTCTTATATTAAATGTGGGTTATTGTATATCTCATTATATACTTCATCTACTTCTTTCTTTTCCTTTTCAATTTGAAGTAGTCTATCATTTAGACTTTTTATTTCAACTTCATCTAATACTCCGTCCTTAAATGAAGTGTTCATTTCATCTTTTAATGCTCCAAGTGCGTTATTAACATCGCCGAACTCATTATTCATTTCATTTTTAAGAGCATCATTTTCTTTTGTATTAATATATTCAACTACTTTTTTAGCATTATCTAAGAATAAATTTAAACTTGCAAATAATTTTTCTTTTGCATTTTTTATATCATCTTTATCTTTTTCAGTAACTAATTCTTGTTTGGCTAAAATTCCTTGAACTAATTTCTGTAAAGCATTATAATCAGTAATATAAGTATCATAAGCATTTTTAAAATCAGTTTTCTTTTGTCCGTCAAGAGATTTGTTATTGTAATATAATTGAAACTGATTATCAATATCTACTTTTTCTTTTTCAATATTTTGCATATCTAATTCAATATTTCTTCTTTCAGTTTCATCTATCACATTATCTTTGAAAGTAGTATTCATTTCATTATTAAGATTATCTAATTCATTTCTAACATCATTCAATTCTTTTTCTGTATTCTTTTTAGCTTCTTCAATAGCTTGATTATATTTGTTCTTATTTAACTCATCTATAGTTTTATCCATAGTAGTTTTAAAATTGTTTAAAGAAGTAGCATAATTTGTAAATGCAGTATCAACTCTAAGTTTTTCTGCATCATCTGTCATATTATCTGATATAACATCTTCTACGGTTTGAATTAATGTTTCGTGTTTATTAATATAATCTTCATAATCTTTAGTTAATGTTGCTCTGCTTACATCTGAAATCATTGGGTCAGCTTTATATTTATCGTACTGATAAGTTATATCTTTTTTCTCTTTCTCCAACTCATCAAGTCTTTGTTTCATTATTTTTTTCTCTGCTTCGTCAATTATTCCATCTTTCAAAGCATTACTAACATAATCTTTGTAAGTATTTAAAGCATTAGTAACATCATTAACTTGTTGTTGGAACTCAGCTTTTAAAATACTTGTTTGATTTTTCATATTTGTTATGGTTTCAGTAAATGTTTCTTTAACACCATTAACAGTATAATATATATCAGCTATATATTCTGTTAGCATACCTCCTGAACCTAAGAACACTATATCATCTAATGTTCTTTTTAAAGAAGTTATTGCAAATTCACATTTACCGAATAAGGTAACAACAGTAACATCTTCAGAAGGCACAATAGTTCCATCTGATATTATTGTTTCTGTCATATCATATAAATTTTTCATAGAATTTGTTAATAATGTTTTTCCTTGCTTTATTGCATTAAGACTTTCTGTTTGTCCTTGTGCTTCAACTAAAGCAATAACAGTATCTAATTCTAAATATAATTTAGCTTCTTTATTTTTTAACACTTCTAAATGCGTAAGTATTTTAGGCTTTTCAACTTCTTGTTCTATAATAGTATCGTGGAAAAAGTCTGTAAAATCACCTTTAGCAATACCTAGACTTGCAGTTAAATCTATAAAAGATTTATTTAACCTTTCTCTTAAAAGTACTAATTCTGTATTATCAGAAAATTCCTTTTGAGTTTTCTCTAAGGATAATCTTATACTATCTGCATTTTGTTTTATTTGAGTAATGCTTTCAGTTATACTTCCGTCTTTTTCATCCCATTTACCTACAGTAGTATGTATTCCTTCAACATCTATTTCTATTGCTGTAACTCTATCTCCCATAATTTCATCACTATCGTGGATACCAATTATATCTTTTCTGATATTTTCAATAGAGTTACCATCATAAGAAACTGTAAATCCCTCTACGGGACTTTCTACGGGTTGCGACATACCTTTATCATTAAGCATTATTAAAAATCTTCTTAAACTTGTATTGAGTAAAAGATTATCTGCTTTTAAAACATAAGGGTTATCTGCTTCCCAATAAATATATTTTTTATCTGTGTAAAAATCTTCTACATTATATATCTTATCATTATAAGTTACGATAATTCCCGTTAATCTTATATAATGCGATGTAGGTGAATTATCAAATACTCCCAATTAAATCACCTCTCATTAAAATTGTTATTTTTATAAATCTACTTTTTTGTTTAATACTTTTTTATAAGCATCAAAATATATTTCATTCTTATCGCCATTATATGTAATTTCATAATACATACCATCTTCTATTGGTGTTGATAATAATGCTTTGTTATTTTGTAGAGTTTTACAACTCCAAACAACATAAACATCATCTACAGATATTCTATTATCATTTGTATATTCGTAAACTAGTTCTCTTGCTTTTTCTATAAATATTTTTTCGTTCATATTAAACACCTCTTATAATTTATTGTATTTTTCTCTCATTAATAAATAGTTTTTAGCATTTAAACTTCTTGCAGTATATTTAGCATCTCTTAATAAATCTGCAATATCTCTTGCATTATCACTAGATTTCTTTTTATTAGATAATGTTAAAGATAATTCGTTTTCAGAAAAATCTTGGGTATATTCTGTTAAGAATATGAGTTCTTCGTGTTTTGTTTCTTTATCATATAATATAATTATGTCACCTAATCCAATAACACCATTCCAATGTTTTCTAAAATCATTGTCTAATAATCTAGCCATAAAATTAATTACAGATATAGAAAAAGAATTTGTAGGTCTACATATTTTCTCAAGTTTAAGTTTCCCTGCTTCTATAAAGTCCTCTACTCTTAGAAAAGAATCTTCTTGATATGTGTCCGTAGATACAAATTCTTTTAATTCATCTAATAATGTTGTTGTAAATATTAATTTTCCGTTTTCATCTGTTGCTGTTTCTTTTTTACATAATAATGTAATATTAAGTATAGCTTCATCTAACAATGCTATCTCATCTTGCAATTTTTTAATTTCATTTTTATATATTGTTTCTTGGTCTATATATTCAGCTTTTTTAGTAACCCATAATGCTTCATTTACAGAATCTTTAACAGCATTGTAACTTTTAATCATAGAATCACAAGCTATAATATTGGCTTCTATATTAGCAAAATCTCTTTGTTTATCATATAATAAAGATTGTTTTTCTAATTTTACCTTTTGTAATTCATTCCATTCAGGCGTTCTTATTTCTACCATTTTGTAATATAATGCTAAAGCATCTATTAATTCATCACTCATTTCTCTATTCTCTATATAATAAGAGAAATTTTCTAAAAATGAATATCCTGTAACAGTAGCACCAACAATATCCATTTCTTCATCACCTATTAATTCAAGCCTAGTTGTTATATCACTACTATCAGTTTTTTTAGTTATTTCTGTAATATATTGGTCTTTAGCTAAGTATAAACCTAATCTTTCACCATAATTTTTCTCACTATATAAGTTTATAGTTTTATTTGATGTATTAAAAAATATAAAAGCATTAAATTGTTCTGCTATAGTTTTATGTAAATAATCATACCAATTTGTATTTACGCTATCTTGCCACCTTATATTTTCTTCTTTATTTATACTCCCATCTTCATTAGTTGTAATAGTATAAGCTATATTTTCTTCTACATAACCAACTCTCCAACCTGTTTGTTCATAGAGTAAATCATTTAAAGAAAATATATTATCATCAAGATTAGCTGTGAATAATCTTACATATGCTTCTTCAAATTTAATATCTATTTTTTGTAGTTTAATTTCTTTAGAAAAAGCAGTTATTACTAAATAATCTTCACCTTTATCTTGGATATCCTTTATTATAAAAGCTTCATTATTCAATAAAATTACTCTTTCATTTAATATTTCTTTATACAAAAAATATTCTTCTTTTTCAAATGTTATTCTATTTTCTATATACTTAGGAATAGTTAATTGTAATTCATCTATATCATCTAATTTTCTAGTAAGAAAATCTACATATTGTGGTGGTATCATTCCAATTACTTTTCCTGATGTATTAGTTAATATATAAGAATAATCTTTTTTCATTTCTTTTAAATATAATTTGTTTTCTATAATTACCACCTACTTTATTTATAATAAAAAGAACTACCTGACAAAAAGGTAGCTCTTTTAATTTATATATCACTATTTTTTGTATCTGCAAACCAAGTGCCTTTTAATACTTCTTTTTTTGTATATTTAGGATTATAGTGTTCTACTTCAACTCTTAAATATTCATCATCAAATTTTCTAACTAAAAGATAATGGTCTTTAAATTTATATAATAAACCTTCAGAATTTAAACCCGTACTATCAAATTTTTCTTCAATATATTCTGCACCATTATCCTCTAAACTTAAAATTATTGAATCATATATATCTTCTAAATCTCTATATGATTTTTCATACCGTTCGTATTCGGTAAGATTCTCGTCAAAATTATAATCAACTGCACGATAAGTTTCTTCTAAATAAGTTATATTTTCTTTATCGTCAAAAAAACCTATACATCGATACCATTCTAAAGGTATATCATCTAAACTTAATGATGGTGAATTGGCTTTTATATATCTTATATTAATACGAGAACTTCTATTATCATTAGACACCTCATCACCACTAACAGGTCTTTTTTCTTTATTTTCATAATCATAAAATTTCATTTCTGTCATTTTATTTCTTAATTCTTTTATATTGTCATTCCAGTCTATATTATAACAAAAATTTTCATTAGATTTTGTAGATTTAAACAAAAATAATCCACCTATAAAAAGTATTATTATTGTTAATATTATAAATATATTTTTTTTATTCATAACTCCTCCAATATTAACAACAAATAGACTATATTTTTCTTAAAATTTCTCTGTTATTTCTATCTATAGCTTCATTAATAGTACGTTCAATTTGTTTTATATTATTGTTATCTACATTACCTTGAACAACAACTAATGGTTCATTATAATTTATAGAAGTACCTAAATTTCTACTATTCGTTTCTACATTTCTACCACTCTTAGTGTAAACATCATTAGTATTAAGACTTCCTAAACCAATGTTATCTAATATATTAGATAATTTACCTGCAACATCTGTAGCAATTTCAAGATTAGTTATCCATTCTGATTTTATTATTGCTCCAGTAGCTGAAAGACCTTCTTCCCATTTATCTATATATTCAAGTAAAGCACTTTGTAAATTTTTAACTTCACCGTCTATACCTATAAACAGTCCATTCTTAATTGCTTCTTGAGCCTTTTTAAGAAGTTCTTCATCAGAGAATTCTTTATCTAATCTATCTTTTTCATCTTCTGCACCTTGTTCAAGTCTATCTTCTTCATCTTTAAAAGCGTTATCAACTTGTTGGTCTATTCTATCTTGAGTAATTTCATCAAGTTTTTTCTTTTCTTCTTCTAACTGCTTTAATAATTCTTTAAGTTTTTTCTGTCCTGTTAAAGAAGTATCTTTTCTAGCGTATTCAATTTGTTTTTCAAGCTCTTTTACTTTATCAGCTTGTTCATTAAAATCATTTTTATAATTTTGTTCTTCTCTAGCACGTTTATAAGCATCTTGTTCTTTTTTAAGTGCATCTAGTCTTTTTTCTAATTCTTCATCGATTAGTTTTTTACGTTCTTCGAGTTGTTTTTTATACATATCTATAATTTTATCTTCAAGCTCTTTGGTAGCATTAAGCTGTTCTTTATAGATATCTTTTATTTGATTTGTAAACTCAGCTAATTCTCTTTCAGCTTCAGGAATTTGTTCTAAATATAAATCAAAATATCCATCTACTAAACCTTGAATAGTATCAAATTCTTTAGAAGTATCTTTTAAATGATTCATTTGTTCAACAAAGTTTTCTATATCGCCATTAGAATTAAACTTGAAACCATATTCTATAAGTTTTTCTTTTGCTGAATTTTGTGCAGATTGCATAACAGTTAAATTATCTCTTAAAGCACTTTGACTTTGTTTGATTAAATCTATTTGTTTTTGCATTAAATCTAATTTTTCTTTACCCCAAGCGTGTTCCATTTTAACATCTAGCATATCTAATTGGTTAGTTAATTTTTGTAATTCTTTGTTAACATTTTTAAATGCTGATTCTAAACCAACTACCCATTTTTCATATTCTATTTGTTTAATTTCTAATTCGTTTTCTTCTATTTGATTAGAATCCTCTACTATAGAACTTTCTATATCAAAAATATCCCCATAAACAATTTTGTTAAAGGCTTCCATTAATTTGATAAGTTCTTCTATTTCTTTTTTACGTTTTTCATTACGCTTACTTTCTTTTTCGGATGCTTTTTCACTTGCTTCATCAAGCTTTTCCATCTCTCTTTTTAATTTCAGCATAGTTTCTTCGTAGTTTTGAATATTATCATCTTTTGTAAATTTGATACCTTTTTTCTTTAATTCTTGTTTATAGATATCTTTTTCTTTTTTCTTTTGTTTAAGAAGTTCTTCATTAAGTTTTATTCTTTTCTTTAACTCAGTATTTTGTCTTTGTAAAAATGATATCCTTTCACTACCAACACTATTATCCAATCTCTTATCTAATACTTCTATACTATGAGATATCCTAGCAATAGTATTATCTAATTCTTGTAATCTATTAATATCAAATTTTAAAGCATCTAATATATCTTTTACATTATTAGTAATAGATGTTAATACAACAGTAGTTCCTTGTTTTATAATATTACTTAACTTTTCTGTCCGTCCTACTGTATCTTTGATAATTTTATTTATCATTTCGTGCATTAACATAGATGCTTCTTTAAGAGGTTCTGTCCGTTTTTTTACTTCTTTTTCATTATCTTTAGAAGAACTTGCTCTAGTATTTACATTAACAACTTGAGAATCGTCTATAGCATTAGGTTCATCTATAGGCATTATACCTTCATTATCATAAGTAGTTGTAACAGTTCTAGTTATATTATCAATACTTTTCTGTGGCTTTCCACTAGGTTTAGTATTAGTAATAATATTCTTTGTAACTGTCATACTAGCATGGAATGTTCTTCCACCATAAGATTGAGCTTTGCTTACTAATGCACTAATTTTTGAATATGCGTGTGCAGTATGGGCAATAAAACTAGCGTGATATGTTTTACCACCATATGCTTTACATTTAGAAATTAAAGCTGTTATCTTTTGGTATGCTTGAGCAGTATGGGCAATAAAACTAGCGTGGTACGTCTTACCTTTATATCTTTCAGCATTTTTTATTAATCCTGTAATGTTTTTACTAGCTTGTGCTGTGTTAGAACTAAAAGTGACAGTTTTATTTCCTACTTTAGAATTAAATTCTTCTACTTTTCTTATTAAGCCACTTATATTTTGCCGAGCTTGAGCAGTATTAACAGTTATAGTCTTACCTTTAATACTATTTAATGCAGTATTAACTTGATTAATTCTTGTAATTAAACCACTAATATTTTTCCGAGCTGTTTGTGTTGCTACAGTAATAGTAATTTTTTTACTTTTTAATTTTTGAATTTTACTATTTAAATTATCTATAGCTTTTGAAGCATCTTTTGTATCTATATTAGCTTTAGTATTACCTTGTTTATCTATCTTTTTAGTAACTTTTACTTCTCCACTAGTAGTTGGTTCTTCTAATTTTTTCTTTTCAGAATCATCTACTAATAATTTAACCTTAGATTGAGCTTCAGGTGGTAACTTTTCAATTAATTCATCTACAGATTTAATTTTAGATATTTCTTCTTCTGTTAATCCACTATCAGTTAATATATTTATATATTTATCTATTTGGTCTGGATATTCAGTAACTAATTGTTTAAATAATTCAGCACTCATAGGATTATTTTCTAAATAATCTATAAGTATTTGCTTATGGGTATCATCTAAATTTACAAAAGCTTCAAAATCTTCTACACCTATTTGTTGTAATTCTAAATAAGTAGTAATTTTTTGTCCTGCTTTACCTTTTAAAGAATCTAACTCTTTTTGTAAATTCTCTAAATCACTACCATTTTCTATACCTATATTATATACTAATTTTGCTTCATCAGGAAGGTTTTTAATACCTTCTTCCATATTTTCTACACCCTTAAAAGCATCTGCATAATTAGATACAAAATTAGTTCTTTTTGATTCAGGTATTTTACTAACAGCTTGTGCTAACGAATCTATTTCTGTTTTTGTACTTAAAGAAGAATTTTTAATTCCTTCAAATGCTTCTTTTCTAGTTGCACCAAATGTTATTTCTTTAAAAGCATTATTAATAAGATTTTTCTTTTCTTCAAGCCCATCCGTATTAAAGATATCTGCAACCTTGATTTCTCCTTGAGTACCTTTAATACCCTCTAAATCATTAATACCAACTAATTGTTTTAATTGTTCAGCTGTATATTCTGTTCCATCAGCCATTTTAATTCCAACTGTTATTTCTTTTTCACTTATATCTCCATCTAATATTTTTTGGAGATAATCTGAATCTTTTTGATTTGCCACACCACCGTGTTTTACAACTTCATTTAAGAAAATAGTTACTGTCTTTTCTATATCGCTTAAATTACCATCTTTTACAGCATTTGCAACATAATCATTAACTTCTTGTGATAAAGAATTTCCACTCTTTGTGAATTTAAGAATTGTATCAACATTACCTTCTGCTATTAAATCATCTAATTTTATAGCATCATCATATTGGTCTACTAAACTTTTTGCTATAGCATCTGTTTCCACATCTTTTAATTCTTTATTAAATGCTTTTAATAAATTAATTCTGCCCTGTGCTTTTTCATCAAAACCTGTAAACATTTGCGTAAAGCCTTTTTTTACAGTATTGTAATCTATACCAGTTAATTTTGAAAATTGTCTAGATAAAGAATCAATTTGTTTAATATAATCTGATGTACCTATTTTATTACCAGCAAATGCTGAATTAACATCATTTAATTTATTTATTATATCATTAGCACCTTTACCTAATTGTGGATATTGGTTAATTATTTTGTCTATTCCAACTTGCCATTCACTAAGTTCACTATCATTCAATTCTCCCCAATCTAAAGAAGAAATTAAATTATTGATATTACCTTGCCGGTCTGCTTGTAGCTTTTGATAATTTCCTTGATTTTGAAATTTTGCTAGTTGTCCTGATTGTATTTCATTTTCTAATTGTGCTGTTTTTTGATATTCTTCATTAAATTTCTTTTGAGAATCAGTTAGTTGGTTTTGTAGTTTAGTTCGTTTATCAAAATATGAATCTACATCAGTTGAATTTAAAACACTTAAATTATGTAATTCTTTTGCACTATTAATCATAGAATCATAATTATCTTGTGTTTTACTTTCTTGAGTTACTCCTACTATATTTTTTTTATGCAATTCTTCTCTTGCACTATCACCTAAACTTATAGCTTGTTGTTTTCTTTGAGATTCTAATAAGGCTATTTGTTCTTTAGTCTTATTAATTAAACCTTGCATACTATCCGTCATAGCAATAATAGGATTACCCATTTCATCATAACCTGCAACTAATTCAGGGAACATTTCAGCTAATTCTTGTTTCATTCCCATTAGTTCTTCCATTTCGGCTTTTTGACTATTAGACCATTGAGATTTATCTATTTTATTATATTGTTGTTCTTTTTTAATTAATTCATCATATCTATTAGCATTTTGTTGCATCCAATTAAGATTACTTTTATGTGCTTGACTTTCTTGTTTTATAGCTTCTGTTTTTTCTTGTATAGCTTGTTTCTGATTTTCATATTTATGTGCTATAGAATCATATAAGCCATATACTGCTCTAGCACCTAATTCTAAAGCCATTCCTACACCGAAAGACATTAAAGCATCTTTACCAATAGAAACTAAAGAAGAACCTACAGATTTTATGCTTTCTTTAAAACCTGTTATTTTCTCTTTACCTTTTTCTACTGCATTACCGAATCCTTGAGAGAATCTGTTGCCTATATTTCTTGATTGAGTTTCTATATCTCTATTATTTCTCTCAATACCCTCACTAATGCCTTCTATTGTTTCAGTACCTATTTCAATACCTTGTTGTCTGGAATTTTCGCTTAAATCTTCCATAACAGTTTCTACAGAAGTTTCAGGTGTATTTCTTCTTTCAGTTTCATTATCTATATCTACATTTGTAGCGTTCTCTGTAGCATTTCTAATTCTCTCAGAATCTGTTTCTGTAGATGTTGCTGTATTAGACATATATGTTTTTAATTCTTCTAATTGTGATTTTATATTGTCTAAGTTTTTAATTTGACTTATAGGATTTTTTTCTTCTAGACCAAATGCTTTTGGTATATTTTTAAGCATTGATATGGTAGCAAATAAACCACCTGTTAAGCCACCTTTTATTTTAGATAAGGCATTTACTATTTTATTAATAGCTTCTGATATTGCAATTAAACCATCTAATGCTCCATAAGCAAAATCAGAATTAACTATTGTAGAAAAAGTATCTACCCAAGTTTCTTTTAATTTATTTAATTTACCATCTAGTGAATTTACATATTGTTCATTTTCCTTTTGTGCTGATTGGAAATGTTCACCACTTGCAAATCTTTGTTGTATTTCTTTAAAAGCATCATAGTTTTGCATTAAAGATTGGAAAACTGTGGCTTGTTGTTTCGTTATTTTACTTCATAGGTTTTTTATCCTATTACTTCTTATAATTTCTTATAAGACAAGCATATATTTTCACCCTCGTATTACGTTAGGACTTATAGTAGCCACCTCTATAAGTGATATATCTTTAATATATCGTGGTGGAGGCTCTTGGGTACATTATTCCTTTCATTATAACGGTCAGTACCTATGCGTTACAGATTGTATTAGATATTACAACCCTCGGTATTACCATATCCTTTTAGGACTTAGGCTCTCTTACCACCTTGATTTTATAATCTAGTTGACCGACACACCCCACCATTCATCAATAAATCTCTTTATTGATTGGCAACAAATATCTTACCGGCTATTGCTTCTGATAAAGCTTTTTGTTCAGCATCAGACATAGTTTTCCATTTACCTTGAACTTCATCAAGAATCTGAACCATATTTTTAAGTTCACCATTTTTTTTATCTGAATAAATATCTACATCAGCTATTTGTTTTAATGCCATAGCTGTTTTGTTCATATCTAATGAACCATCTTTTGCACTTGCTTTCATACCTGCTAAATTTATTGCAATAGTTTTTAAACCATTACCTACTCTTGCAGGGTCTTGTAGTGCTTCATTTGTTGCAGTTATTAAACCTATAGAATCTGCTAAAGATACATTATATGTAGATAATACAGCACCACCACGTTTCATAGCTTCTGCTATACCATCTGTACCAATCGCATAATTATTACCTGCAAAGTTCATCATATCCATTGCATTTTTTAATTCAGTAGTTTTCTTAATCGTTCCATTAACTGCTACTTGATAGGATTTCAATGGATTCAAATCGAAAGATTTAACAACCGTATTTATAGCTTTAGATGCAGAATCTTGTGTCATATCACCAACATTTGCTAATATCATAGATTGTTTAGCAACTTCTATAGATTCTTTCATACCACCTATACCTGCTTGAAGTGCTGAACCTATAGCATTTTGAACATCTGATGATGCCATACCAACATCTTTAGCTATCCCTATAGCTTCTTTTCTAATAGCATTTAATTCTGATTTAGTATCTATATCGCTAGGTTGTGCAACTTTTTTAATTTCTCTCATAGACCTATCTAATTCTATATAAGATTGACCTATACTTCTAGCAAAATCTGCTGTTGCATCACCTAATACCTCACCAATAGAATAAGAAGCAACTTCATTTCTAAAATCACTAGCAATTTTCTTTATACCTAAAAAATCAGTATTAGTTTGTTTTAATTCACTATTTAAATTTTTTATAGAACTTAATAATCCATCTACATTTAAATCTAAATTTAAGTCCTTCATATTAGTTATTCTTCTGAAAACATCTTCAAAGGCATCATCAACTTCCTTCAAAGAACTTGTATCTATTTCAGGACTTAAATTCATTCTAATGTTATTAAAATTATTATATTGAGTTTGTATCTTTTTTAATAAATTAAGTTGTTCTCTTAAATTTTTAACATCTAAATCTACTTCAGGTGTATTAATTTTTAAGCCATTAGATAAATTAGTTTTAGCTTTATTTATAATACCATCTATTTGTTGATTTATACTTTCTATATTATTAGAACCAACAATTTTTATATCTAAATTATTGAATTTATGTCTTAATACTTCCATTCTGTTTTCAAATTTAGATAATTGTTCTTCGGCTTTACTTGTATCTACCTCAGGTTTTATTTCATTAGTTGAAGTATTTTTCTTTATTTTATCTTGTGCATTATTTAAACGTTTTGTTGCATTTTCAATTTTATTTACATAGTTTTCTATAGAATTTATACTTTCATCAAATATTCTAGGATTCAATCCGTCCATATTAAATATATTAATTTTTGAACTTCCTAAACTATTCTCTAAACTATTTAATGTACTTTTTATATTTTTTAATATATTGTCAAGTTTTTGGAAACCTTGAATAGTATCAGCGTTTATTTGTAAATTTTGATTTAATTTTTTACTTATAGATTTTAAATCTGAGTTTAAATTTTTACCAATATTCTTTATCTTTAAATCAACAGATACGGGTATTTTTTTATCATTCTTATTTGTAAAATTCTTTAATTCTGCTTCTGCTTTACTTGTATCTAATTTGACTTCGGTCTTAATTTGAAATTCTTCTGCACTCAAACAACCACTCCCTTTTAATAAAATTGACTTTTTATTTATAGAAAACTACACAAAAAAAGAAGTTGCTTAAACACACAAAAATTTAATTAAAAAAAATAAAGGAGTAACTATTTTAGTTACTCCTCCTTTATCAACTTCTTTATTATATTTATTTTACTGGCACACCTAAACTATTCATTGTTGTTTTATACACTTTAGGTAATTCTTTTGAAACTCTATTTAATGTTTTTTCTTGAACATTCGTTCCACCTCTTGCCCAAGTTGTACCTGCGTCTAAAGTAGCTAACGCATATACTTCTTCACCACTATAAACAGAGTGCCAATTTCCATTATTTGCTAATTTTAATGATACAGAATTACCATTGATTGTATATTGTATATTATTATATAATGCCCAAGTTCTAGTGTACCAATTAGGACTATATGCTTCATATACTTGCGACATTACTTCATCTCTTAATATTCTTTGTTCTTTTTCAGCTATTACTTTTATAGTTTGTTTATGTTTTTTTTCTACATAAGATTTTAAGTCATTTAAACTATTGAATACCATTTTCTTTTAAGAATTCCTTTAATGTATCTTCTGCTTCTTTCATTTCTATATTTACAGAACTAGCACGAACATATCCTCTTACAAGTTCTAATACTATTGTAGATAACTCTTTTACAACATCTTCTAATACAGGTTCTACATATTCCCCTTCTAATATTTCTTTTAAAGGTTTATTTAATTCTATATTAGTTAATTCTTTTATTAAATATTCGATTAAATTAAAATTATCTTCTGATTGTTTTGTAGCAACATCGCTAAATTCAGTTCTAACTTTTTTTGTTGGATTTTTTAAAATTATTTTTTCTATATTGCCTTCTGAATCTTCTAATTCAAATATTTTTCTAATTTCATTTGCTTTGAATTTATCTATATTTACCAAAATATCACCTCATTATACTATTTTAGGAAAATTGCATTTTATCAAAACTTCACAATTTCCTTTTATTTTTAATATATTTTTTTTCTTTTTTAATCTTATCCAATTCCTATTTACTGAAAGAAATTTATTTTCTCCCAATTCATTTTGAACAGTATAAGTAAAATTATCTATTATAATTTTCTCATTAGCTTTCATATCACTAATTATTAAAGGTTTATCTTCTATTATACTTAAATTTTGTATTTCTATATCTCCATCAGATTTTGCTATTACTTCAATTACAGGTTCATAATATTCTTCTGATGTTGTAGATTCATTATTTATCTTACTCTCTATTTCATCTTCACATATTATTCTTTTTATAAAATTTTTATAACCGTATGCTGTATATGGTTGGAACTCAACTTCAAGCATACCCTTCATTTCATTATTAAATCTTTTATATATTTTTGTAGCTTTTAAATAATAAGTAATTTCATCGTTATCTTGAGATACAAATGGTTTAAAACTATCTTTATACAACCAATTAACTACCTCATCTATTTTATCTTCATCCCAAACAAGAGGAGAATTATCTCTTAAATCTACATAAGCAAATTCTAGCAATAAAGTTTCCGTTTCTTTTGATTCTAATAAATAATACGGATTGTCTGTTGTTGTATTTTGACTTTTTATACTTTCTATATAAGTTGTGCCTATATTATTTAATATATCATCATTAATTGTTGTTACTAAAACAATATCCATCATATCATTGTCTATATTATCAAAAGAAAAATTTGGAGAATAAAACATATTATCACCCCTTCATTTATTCTTATTTCTATATTCCACATCTAAACACACAAACAAGAATAAATGGTAAAGGGTACAAAAGTACCCTCTACTTTATTTATTTTCTTTATTTAATTGTTTTATAAACTATTTAGATGCTTTTCTTGTTGGAACACCCATAGCATTGAACATAGCCATAGCTTCTGCCTGATCATCTTCTACGAATGAGAACTCAACGTATTCTCCTTTTTCATTAGGAAGAACATCTAGTGTAGTTTGGAAGTTTACTGGGTTTTCTGCATCAAGACCAAATTCTATACTTCTCTGTGCTTTACAGTTGAAGAATGTAGCATAAAGTGTCATATATTTACCTTCAGCAGTTTTAACAGCTATATCTGCTTCTATTCTGTAGTTAGATGCTGATGCTTCGTCTTTAACAACTATTTTCTTAACGTTTGGTTTAGTTATAGAATAGAATATAGCAACTTTAGTACCTTCATCTAATGTTCCAGTTGCAAGGAACTCAAGATTGCTATCTTGCTGAGTGAATTTACCTTCTATTTCTTTTCCTATAGTTACACCATCTTCCTCAACTAAGAAGGCAGAAGTTGAACCATTTATGAATTTAACATTAGTTAATGTAACTTTTTTAAGTCCGTCAGCTTCACCTATTTGTCTTTGAGATATGTTAGCTTCACCTTCCACTAAGTCAGAAGCTAGTATTAAAGATAACTGAGGGAATGTTATAACTTCTTGTTCCATAGTTATAGTAGCTGTTATAGCACCGTCAAAAGCTATGTAGTTACTTCCTTTAGCTTTTGCATATACTGATTCTGAATCAACTTTGAAGTTGAATTTGTTTAATGCTCTTGAGTAGAATAAAGGTTTACCAGTAGCATTAGATTTCATTATTATATTACCTGCGTCTTTTATAGCAAATTGAGCCATCTAATCATTTCCTTTCTTATTTTAATTTTTTGTATAAAAAAAGACACTATAATTCAATAGTGTCTTGTTCTAATTTAATTTCTTTTATCCAATGTGGATTATCTTCACTCTTAATATCAAATTTATAAGACCAAGTATAACCCAACATCTCTTTATATTTTTCTATTATTTGTAATGATTTTAAACTATTCATTAATTGCCAATAAGTTAAAGAAATTACATAATCATAAGTATATTTACCTATATGTACAACTATATTTATATAATCATTTAAATGTAATTTTTCTTTTTCTTCTCTTTCTTTTTTTCTTTTTTTAAAGAACTCTATCATATCTTTTTCTCTTTGTGTTCCTGAAAGTTCCACCCATTCATCTTCTTTTTTTAAAGGTTTATGTAATTCATTCTTATCTATTTTAAACATATTTAAAACCACATCAAGAAATATATCAAAATTATCTTCGTTTATTAAAACATTTTTATCTTTAATTAATATTGCTATCTCATTATCAAAACTATCAATAATAATATTATTTATATCAACTTCGTATAAAATAGATAATGCTATAAATAAATTATTTATATGATTTGTCTTATTCTCATTTATTTTATCAATTGTTAAAGCTAAAATGAATTTACTAGGTAATTTTTCTATAAAAATATCTCTACTTAATTTCCAATATGAATGTTCTATCAAAGAAAATAAAGTTGTAATATCTGAAATTTTTATATCTTTTTCTATTAATTCTTTTATTTTAGGTTGATGAATTATACCTAATTTTTTATTGCTTAAATTTATATCACACCCTGATATAAATTTATCTGTTAAGGTTATTTCCATTATAGTCTAATATTTCTATAGCCATATAGAAACCTTCATATTCAACGGGTAAATCTCTGATAGGTAATGCTCTTCTAAATTTTAAATCCCCTATATATCTCATATCATCTATTACTTTTTGGATTGTATCTATCAAACATAAGTTTCTATCACCGTTTAAAGTATCTAAATATTTCTCGTGACAAACTACACCTATTTCAATGTAACTTCTATCAATGAACTTACTAGATTCTAAACTAAATTCACCCATTCTTATATAAACCCCTGCATCAGCACTTTTATATATTTTACCGAATCTTCTTCCATAAAATACTTTATTATTTTTTAAAGTTTCTATAGGGTTTTCTACATCAGGCAATTCATCAATATCAATATAATCATAACCATTTTTATCTGCATAATATAATAATTTTGCAAATCTTTGATTATTCATTAATTTAGTGCCTACTTCACTTATTATTTTATTTGGATTTCCATATAACAAAAGTAAACACCACCTAACTAATTATTAATATTTTTTTTCTATCTACAACTTCATTATTATTTTTTGCAATTAATGTAATAGATTTCCCTATACAATTAGAATTACTTGAAATAATAACTCTACAAGTATTATCATTAATATTTTCTAATTTTGCATAAGGTGTATCTTCTAATTCAAATAAAATTGAACTTTTATTTATATTATAATCTTTATAAGAACCTACATAGATTCTATCTGAACCTATAATTTCTAAGTTTTCATCTTCTTGTGCTATTTCAGAATTATCATTATATGCTATATTATTTTCTAAATCATCTTTTTTAAGAATACCCGTTTGAAGAACAAGTGCTTTTATAATTCCGTCTGAACCTGTTTCATTACCAACAAATTCAAAATCATTTATGTGTGTTATTCTAAATACAGTATTATGTGTAAGCATTACTCTAGTACCAACTTTTAATAATCTAGTAATAGGATTATTTCCATACCATATTTGTCTTTTAGCATCTTCTGTCGATATATTAACTCCGTCAGCTAAACCATCACTATACATCGTAAGGTTTTCTATCGATACAGGTATCTTATATACTTCGCCTTTATATTTGTAATTAACAAATTGATTACATCTTCTAACAATGAAATGTTTTTTATCATTTATTGTTTTATGCTCTTTAAATATAACTAACCAAAAAGAACTATCAAAATATATATAACAGCCAACATCGATATTCTCGGATATTTTAGTGTACATATTTTTTTCATCTAAGGCTTTTTTATCGTTATTAGTTATATCTTCCAAAATAACATCACAATACTTTGTAGTTTCAGTAATTGTATATTCATCAGGGTCTGTTATTTGAATATGGCTAACACTAGGCATAGTTTTAAGAGTTACATTTTCAAAATACCATTGTAATTCTAAAGTTTCTTTTTCTCTTAAAGTATTTGTATTATTTAATACTTTTTTCTTATATCTTTTATGTAAGTCCATTTAATTAAACCCATTGAAATTTCTATAAGAATATTCGTTTATAAGATTTTTATATTCTTCTTTTCTATGAGAATCAATTTTTACTAAAGAATTCAACATAGTAGCATTTGATAATTTTTTAAACTCTTTATTCGCTACCCTTTGCTTTAAATTATCTTCACGATTTATTTGTGGTGCTAACCATTCAAGTATCATACCTTCAACTATTATTCTTTTTTCAAGTTCAGTCAGTCCTTCTTCTGAATCAACTTCTAAATTCCCATCTAAAAAATAATCAACATATATTTGTTCTTTAGCATTTTCATTTAATGTTATAAGAAATTTACTATCTTCAATTTCTTCAACTTTATAGTCTTTTAACTTACAAAGTTCTATAATTCCTTTATCTTCTAACTCATAATACACTTCTATATTAGGTTTTTTATCGCAATCTTCTATAACAAAAGTGTTATTGCCTACATCAATTTCACCATCACCAATAATAGTGCCTACTATATTAATTGTTTTCTTACAAGTAGAAAATCTAGTTATAGAATTTTTTAAATATTTATTTAATGATTTTCTTGCTAAAAAAGCAGTTTTTAAAGCTATAGTTTCACTTTCTACAGATTCTAAAAAATCATCATAGATTTTACTTACAGGTATTAACATTTTCTTCACCTATTATATATTTTTATATAAGTATTCTGTACCATAAGCAACTTCAAATAATTTCATTTTCGCAGTAGAATCTAGTAATCCTTCTTTAACTAAACCTACAGAACGTTCTATTAATCTGAATTTAAGATTTTCATTTTGTATATTTGTAAATTCTTTTTCAAATTCAGTTAAATCTGTATTTAGTATAAAATCATCTATTTCTTCTAAAGTCATTTCTTTAAAACTATATAAATCTTTTAAACCAAAGAACTCTATTATATCTTCTAATTTATAATCTTCTGAATATATATCTGATATACTTATAACTAAATTACTAAGTAATTTTTTACATCTTTTGCTTATATCCATTAATAAATCTAAAGATATTATTTCTCTATCGCCAATTTCACTAAGTTCTAATATTTCGCCTGTTTTTCTTGAACAATAAAATACTTCGCCTTTTACAAGTGATTGTACTTCAACATCTATATCTTTAGCATTGGCTCTAAGTTCTTTATTTATAGTTGATTTGCTTTTAACTTCTTTTTTAGTTTGTGTAGTTTTCTTAGTTCTAGTCTTTTTTGTTGTTTCTTTTTGAGTTTCCGTATTATCAGTTTCTTTTATTTCTTCAACTTTTACAGTTGTCATATTTTTATCCCCTTTCTATAATAAAGGGAATAAAAATATTTATTCCCTTTTATATTTCTTCTTTTATTCCATAAAAAAAGAATATATAATTATACTGAATAATCATATATTCCATAAACTTGATTTTTAAGAACACCTAAATGAACTTTTCTAGTCATTTCGTATTCTACTTGTCTATCTAATCTTTCGCCAGTTTCATCGTCCATTACGAAAGCATCACCTTCAAATCCTATTAATATAGGTTTTACCTCAGAAGGAACTATAAATAATATATCATTTTCAAGTACCCATTTTTTAGTAGCTAGGTCATATTTATTTTGTAATTCCACACATTCAGTACCTTTGAACATAGAAACATAACCTTTTTCTCTATCTTCTCTAGCATTTGCTTCTAAAGTTGTTATATTTGGTATTTTAGCTAATGCTGTTTTAGAACCATATATAATAGCTTTACCTTGCCCCTGAGATTCAACTTTCTGTACTAATTCAACAAGTTTATTTTCATCTATATCACCTGTTACTTTTAAATCGCTTGATACTGTATCATAAGCTGTTTTCCATTCTTTTGCTATTAATTCAGCTATAGCAACATTAAATGATTTAGCTACTTTTTCAACACATTTATCCCAATCTATTCTTCCTGTCATAAATTCGTTGAATTCAGCATATATTTTAACACCTAAATCAAAGCCTGTAGTCTGTGCTTTACCATTTATTAATTTCTGTCTTAATAGGTCGTTAGTACCTGACGCTATAACAGAAACTTCATATAACTCAGGATTTTCAACTATGAATTCTATTCTATCTCCTAGTTCTGTATCTTTAAACTGTGCTATATGTTCAAACATATCTCTTGATAATTCTGCTGTAGTAGTTGTAAGTAACTCAGACATTACTTCATATATTTCATATTTATGTTGTAAAAATGTATAAGGTTTCCATTCTCCACCACATATTTCATCTTTTATATACGTTCTTAATCTATCATTTGCTTCCTTTTCAGAAAATTCTACTACTCTTTTATGGTATAAATCCATAGATAATTGTCTTAAAGCGTTTGTATCCATTATTTTAAAACCCCCTATTATATTATTTCTATTTCACAAGATTTTTGTCCTAATATATTTGTTAGACCTTTTCTTCTAAGTCTAGCTACAGCAGTACCTGTATCTTTCTTAGCAAATTTCATTTCATCTGCTTTTAATTCAAGTAAGTCACCTGCATTTGCTCCTGTTATAGTATCAACAAAAGATTCATCTATTTCATAAACATCACCTCTCATTGGTATATATGCTCTACCAACTTGTCCTGCTTTTAATATGAAATCAGCATCTGTTTTATCTTCTTTATATCTATGACAATCGCATATTAATATTGCAAACGGTTCACCATCAGTTAAATTTTGAACCTTTCTTACTTCTTCTCCAACTACGTCTGTCATAACTTCTTTATAACCTATAACTGAACCATTTTCTAAATCTGCTGTGTGTTTTACTGATATATTTCTACCAGTAGATTTTCTAACTAATGCCATTTTAGCCATATTTCTTAATCCTCCTATTAATCTATTTGATTAGCAAATATTCCACCATAGAGTTGTTTTTTTCTCTCTTTAGTTTCTTGCTCTTTATCTTTTATTTCTTTTTCTTTTAATGAAAATTCTATTTTTAAATTTTCTTCTTTATCATTATCTTTTTTAGTGAATTTAGCTTTTTTCTTTTCTTCTATCGCTTTCATTCCTTCTAAAACAAATAATTCTCTCTTGAACTCATCTATTGATATTTCTTCTGAATAAACTTTAGAAGTTAATTCTTCAAGTTCTTCCATAACTAAATCAAATTCAGAAACAACTTCTGAAACTTCTTTTTCAAGTGCCATCTGTTTTTCTTCTTTTTCTTTAGTTTCTTTATATTCTTTTAATTCTGAATTTTCTGTTTGTAAAGTATCTAATTCTTCTTTAGTAACTTCAAATTGTTTCTGAAGCTCTTCTTTTTCTTCATTGACTTTAGAATATTCTTCATTCATCTGTTCTATTTTATCTTCAAGAACTTTAGTGAATTGAGTATTTCTTAAATCAAAATTAAGCGTTTCTGTATCATTTTCAACTTTTTTCCAAACAGACACATATTTTGATATATCGTCCATACTTAAAGTTATCTTATTTTCATTTAAAGTGAATGGTATTCCGAATACACTTTTTTGTTCAAAATCATATACTATTGCAACAGATTCTTCTGAATCAACATCTTGAAGGGAATATTTTCTATATTCATATTCTTCGCCCCAATGAGATGTTTCTTTGTACATATAGTTAATAAGTGATTCACCTACTAATCTATATAATTCACTAGAACCTAATCCATATATATCTTTTTCCATTTTGTTTTCACCTTCTTCTATTTCTTTAATCTTAGATGTTATTTCTTTAGTAAATTCTTCTATGTTAGAATTATTACTAAACATTTCTAAACCACAAGTTCCATTCATTCCTTGTACTACATCGTCACCTAAAACAGTAACAGCCATAAAATTAAAATCAGTTATATCAGTTATTCCATCTTCTGTAGTTTCAGAATCTAAAACTGCAATTTCCATCGATACCTGTTTTTCGCCATCTGCATCATCAATTAAAGACAATGCTTCATTAGAATAACCCTCCCAAATATAACAATCTGCAACAAAATGAGTAACCCCACCTATTTCCTCATAACGTGGATTGCAACTTTCAGGAAAGACACCTATTGGTTTTTCTAAGTAATACATTTCAATTCCATTCTTAGTTTTCTTTAACTTCATACGATGGTCTGAAAAATCTTTTGCATTTCCATCTTCATCAACTATTATATAAGCTAATAAAGGTCTGTTCTTTATTGTTTTTTCGGCTTTTTTTATAGCTTTCTTACTAAAAGAAGTATTATTACGATTAATACCTTCGTGCATAATATAGACTTTAGCTTTCTTTAAACCAAATTTAGTTTCTTCTTCTTCATAACATCTAATCTTGCAAGGTATGTTTATATTTTCCAATTTCTCACCTCCTTGCAATTAAAAATTTAATATATTTGTAAATAAAAAACGCTCTCTATCTTCTTTAGAGAACGTTAATTTATTACTATCATTTTTAAATGTATATATTGTTATATTTCCATTTTTTTCAGAATTAAGTAATTTATATCCATTATTTACAAGATATTCTTTATCTTCTTCTGCAAAAACTTTTACAAATTGTTCCATCTTATTCACTCTCACTTTCCCCTGTATTAGTTGAAGAATCAGGATTATCTTCATTAGATGGTCTGCCTTTTTCATCTTCACTTGAAAGTGTATGTGAAGTTTGCATAGGTAACATTTTTTCTTCTATACCAAGCATTTCTTCATTTAATAATATATTTAATGCTTCTAAAGGAGTATATCCTTGTAAAGCTAAATATTTCTTTTTAGAGCCATAAACAGCTAAATTTTCTCTTTCATTTTTTACCATATTTAATTGATTATATTCTGTTGAATTACAGAAAACAACCTTCCAATTTTTTGTTTTACTAGTATTTTTTAATATTGTATTTATCCAACTAGCAAACATAGATTGAATTTTTAAAGGTAATAAAGTATCTACTACTGCCCCCATAGCTATTGCTTCATTAGAAGATTTACTACCATTGAATAAATCATCATTAAATCCTGTTGCATCATAAATACTTTTTTTAACTTTAGTAGCATAATCTAAATTTTTAACTCTACTATCTGTTAAAGGTACGCCTTTTATCTCCATAGGAGAAGTAACTACCCCTATTCCACTAGGAACAGCATTTTTAACCGATTGGTGATATATACCTACAGCATCATAATCTAAAAGATAAGTACCTTTATCATCTATAGGCACTTTTTGTTGAATTAATTTAAAGTTATCTGTGGTAGCATTGGATAAATCTAAATCTTCTATATCTTCTAATGCCATAAGAGAATCTAGTATATGTGCAAAATAAGGCACACCTTTTATTCCCCATTCATCTAGTGTAAAAGCAACACCTTTTTCACTAACTTTATAATATTTATTATCGACTAATTCATCTGATTTTAAAGTACCATTTTTCTTTTTATTCCAAGCGTCTTGAATTTCTTTTGGAAAATAATTTAATTCTTCTTCTGTAATTTTACTTAAATCAATACCATAAACATTTTGCATATTCATATCTTTTCCAACTATAATACATATAGATTGTGGTATTTTAACTATTACAACACTATCTTTAGATTCAATAAGATATATATATAATTCTCCAAAAGTAATTAATTCTTCAAACATCCAACGGAAATTTTTCTTTACATTGAATAATTCTAAATATTTCGCAACTTCTAATTCTTTTTTCCACATATCTTCTTTGTTTTTAAATTTTGTCATATCAGTTGGTACAAGAAAATAGTCATTAGTGAGTATATTAGATTGATAATTAATAAATTGCTTTAAAATACCATTAGATATCCTATAAGAACTCATAGCATTTTGTAAAGTTTTTATATTAGACTCACTTGTAGCGTCTTTTAAAGCATTTCTTATACTATCTTTACTTTGAGTTCTTGCTCTAGATATTTTTTTATATACTTTATCTACAGCACCAATACCATTATTAATATTTCTTACTTTTGTAGCATAAGTTTCTCTTACAGCATTAGCCATTAATAAGTCTAAATCTTTTTTGTTGCTATTCTCCACTTTCTCACCACCTTATATAATTTAATTAAAGAAGAATATTTGATTATTACTTCTACTTTTTTTAGCTATTTCTTCGTGTTCTATAATTTTAGCTAAATAATTTGCATATGCAATAGAAGAATATCTATCTTTCCTATTATTACTTTTTTCACTTATTTTAATATTTCCACCTACAGCTTCATATTCAAGATTAATTATTTCATTTACCATTGAAGTGATTTCAATAAATGGTTCTAAAATATCTATCTGTTCTGAAGCTGTCATATTATTAAATTTTTTATCATTAATTTCTAAATCTTGTCTTTTTTCATTATCATCTTTTAGTAATCTAATTGTTTTAGTTCTAAAAGCATTTTTTAAGTATATTGCTATATCATTATTAATTTTAGCATTGGGTTTTAATGCATAAATAACAGGTAATGAACCTTTAGACATTTCTTCATCTATATCACTATTTTTGTTATAATTAGTAAATGAATTATAATGTTTATCTAATGAATCATTATATTGAGATTTTTGCATTTCTTTAAAAACTGCGATACCATTTCCGTTAGTATCCATTATTATTTTATCTGCTTCAAATTCTTCATATAATTCTTTAAGTCGCATAGCCTGTTTTTCAGGAGATAACCCATTATGATTTTCCATCCAAACAACTTCTGATTTATAACCTTCACTATCAGGTAACATTCTTAATAACGTATAAATAGAATTATCGTTTATTTCACCTGATTCTATAGCTATATCTGCACTTATTAATCGTATTTCGCCATTTTGTTTTTTATAACCTTTATTTTTAATTTTTGCGTCTACACCATTTAAAATTTCTAATTCAGTCAAAGGATAAAAAGGATTCTTTAAAACCCTACATTGATTTATTTCATCTGATTTGAAATAAGATTTTTCATTTTCCCCAAACCATAAACCACAATATTCCATTTCAAATTTAACTTCTCCTATTGAATTTCTATCTTCATCGATTTTTTCTTTAAGAAGAAGTCCGTGGTCTAAGGAACAAGTATATGGTATATCACAACAAAATGAATTTTTTTCATCCATCATATTATTTAATATTTCCAAAAATTTATCATAACTCCAATGTGATTTATACCAAGCAGAACTTAAATATAATTCTTTATTAGGCTCTTTTGGATAGTTCTTATATTCTGTTTTACTCAAAAACTTAGGTCTACGAGGTGCTGTTAAAAACTGTTTAAGAACTAAATCTATATCATCTTTTTTAACAAGTCTATATTCATCAATTATTAGAACATTTCCTCTAAGTCCTCTACCACCATCTCCTGCAACGGTAGCTTGAATAATGCTTCCGTTTCTAAAAATACATTTAATATCTTGATTATTTGTTTGTATTTTTTCAATTTCAGAATTTAATATTA
Organism: Peptacetobacter sp. AB800; assembly: GCF_047807365.1. Lineage (NCBI taxonomy): Bacteria > Bacillati > Bacillota > Clostridia > Peptostreptococcales > Peptostreptococcaceae > Peptacetobacter > Peptacetobacter sp. AB800. The sequence goes on from NZ_JBLOUI010000003.1 coordinate 65,798, forward strand.
TAGAACGCATCCTCATATCTTCAATTTTTTCAGTAATTATCATACCTGCTTGTTTTTTATTACCTGATGCAAGAACTACTTTAGTATTTGGATATAGTATGCAACGTACAACACAAAAAAGTGCTGTTAAATAAGACTTACCCAAGCCCCTGCAAGCCACAAACGCAAATAAGGTACAAATGTTCATCATATACAATAAAATACATTGAAAAGGAAATATTTCTAATTGTAAATAATCCATTACTAATCTATGAGGATTTTTTCTGTAAAATTCAGTCCAAATAGCCGTACCATCGTGTAAATTTTCTTTACTTGTTTTTTTTAGTTTTTTTCTTTTTCTCGATAAAGTTTTCATAAGTATTTAACTCATCTTCTACCGTATATTTAGATTTATCTATACCCAAAGCTTTACGCATAGGTATAGTAAAATATCTATTAATATTAAATTGTATTCTATCTACATCATTAAATTCATCAGTAATATCAGGAATAGGTTCTTCTTCCTCAAACCTTTTTATCATTTGACCTAAAGTCATAGATTTATCCTCGTCATACTGTTTTTGTTTAGATGGTATTACATTTAACTCAGCCATTTTTTCAGATTTTATATTTTGGAATTTTGCATATGCATTATGGTCGCCATTTTTGTATGCTCTATCCATTTGTATTTCTATTTGACAAATATCTTTAATAATCTCCCTCTCTTGATATTTCTCAGAAGGATATTCACTTATAAGTTCTTCATATTTATATTCAAGTATTTCTAATTCTTCATTGGTAAACTTGTTTTTGCCCCATCTCTTTAACATATCATTAGTTATTTCAAATGTATTTTTTAAAGTTGTATTATCTATAAATTCAGTTTTATCATCTACACATTTTTCTGTAGAATAAATATAAATAAGATTATCCAATGAACTTCTATTCTTATTAACTTTATTTCTATTTATTTTTTTTAAATATTCTATTACAAAATTATGTAACTTAATATTAGACATATCATTAAAAACTTCTTCATCAAAATATATATCAAAATTTAAGCAAAAATGCTGTAGTGATAATTTCAAATCACCATTATAAGTATTGTATATAGTTTTAAATCTTATATTTAAACATTCTTTACATATTGGAATTTTATTATTATTTTTATATAATTCACTAGATGAAAAAAGAAATTCTCTTTCGCTTTTTTCTTTGCCACACTTACTGCAAATTATTTTAGTTAAAGCCAATTTATCACCTTCTTTTTATCATACAATTATCATTATCAATAAGAAAAACAAAAAAAATAGCTAAGAAGCCTTATAGACCTCTTAACTAACAATTAACATCATAACCTAATGATAATCCAACATATTCTTTATTCATAAAGTCTTTTATAACTTCTTCTAAAGTTATTATATTAGTTTCAAGACCATCTTTATCAAATTCGTGTACCATTAATACACCATTTTCATTAGTTATCATTATTTTATTTGCTGTAACTTTATTTGTTTTCTTTATCATCGAATAATTCTCCTTATATTTTTAATACAGAAGATGTATATATTATTAAATACACCCTCAGAAACCTTTTCTACAACTTGGTAGATAGGCAAATATCTTTTTTAACTTTCATTTTAGGTACTAGTTAGAATTGCACTAACTTACGCTTTCAGTACCACGTTATAAGAACCTAAATTAATAGATTCCTAACGCAAAAGCACCAAACTCCATTGACGCCTTTTTGCAGATTATTTTATTAATAAAACTATTGAACAACCGTAGTTTAGATTATATCCCATTTCGCAAGGATTATTTATTCCCTTGTTTGTTCACTAACTTTCGCTAGTATGAGATTAAGCACACTCTATTTACAGTCTGAGCAATTGACTTTTTCCAAGTAGCTTCTCATCAATCATTTACTCCCTTCCAGCTTAGCTGTCGCCATCTTGAAGTGTGATTAATAATCAATATAGCTATTGCGTAACTATATTGAACTTCATTCTATTATTAGTGAAGTATTAGTGCATTTTCACTACTTGTCGATACAGATTTTCGCTTACTTGTATAATTATAGTTGCTTTTACTCTTTTAAACTATTAAACTTAAACAATAAGAATCTTCTGTATAGTACTGACGTTCCCTACTCAGTTAAGGTATGTGATTTTTGTTTAGAGAAGTACTGTACCTTTAGCTTCGTTACCTTTTAGTAACAAAATACTAAACTCCTCTGTGTAAAGATTTAAACTCTCTTTACGATTAATATCAAGATTTCTCAATATTAATTAGAATCTGCTCTTGCTTGTTAAACTCGAACTAATATCCCTTGCATATTCTAATCTTTCATATTGCTTCGGTACAAGCTATTAGGCTACCACACCTAATTCACCTTAACCTCATCATTTGACATTGGTTAGGTTTTCACTTAGCATACATATAAGACACTCTCATAAAGCCACCAACTCTATAAGAACTTAGAGAATATGCTTTGCTTAGACGGACTACTTACTACAGTAGCGACTACACATAACTTGTCTTTTACCTATTCACATAGACTATCCTAAAGATACCAAGCTACCTTTATATAAAAATCATTGAAAAATAATTTATAATATACTATAATAAATATATAAAACAACGCAAGGTTTATTTACACTCTTTATTAGTCATTTAGAGTTTTTACCATCCCCTTGTGTTGTTTTTTATGCCTTAAAGAGTTATGTTTATCATAACTCTCAAGACAATAAAGTAAAACACTAAATTTATATGAAAACTTTAAACAGTTATTAAAAAGTTTAAACATCTTTTAATTCAAAAGGAAAGTGTGGGATTCGAACCCACGCACCACTTATTGTAGTCTAAATTCTTAGCAAGAATTCCCCTTTAACCACTTGGGTAACCTTCCATATTTTAAATCACCCTAACGAGATTCGAACTCGTGTCGCCACCGTGAAAGGGTGGTGTGCTAACCCCTGCACTATAGGGCGAGATTGCAAACCACAAAAATAAGAAGTTTGCAATAATTATTAAAAATCAATAAAAAGAGGTATTATAACGATTCATTTAGGAATCGAACCTAAGACCTTCTGATTAACAGTCAGACGCTCTAACCAACTGAGCTAATGAATCATAATTTGGCAAGGGTAAAGGGAATCGAACCCTTAACTACGGATTTGGAATCCATCATTTTACCATTAAACTATACCCATATAATGGGTGCAGAGGTAGGATTTGAACCTACATTACAATGGTTATGAGCCATCTGAGTTACCACTTCTCTACTCTGCAATATCATTTAAAAACTTATATTAAATTAAAATTTTATTGGCTATGGGGACAGGACTTGAACCTGCGAATGGATGAGTCAAAGTCATCTGCGTTTACCAACTTCGCCACCCCACAATATTTAGATTGGTTACTAGTTATTCCAATCTTCTTCACTTGAGTTACTATTTTATTTTTACTTCGTGTCAGAACTCTCACACGAATTTTTAAGTGCAATCTTATAAAACTAGAAACTTCTGATTGCCAAAGTTTTCTATGAAAGGAGGTACTATTATAAAATGAACAAATATCACATCTGTTAGGATAGGAGTTGCACCTATATTTCCACTAAGGTATTTTTCTTTAAATTACCTAACCACATTAAGAGAGGATTATCCTCTCTGTTCTTATTTAATGATGCAATACAACATCATACAACAATCTTTACTAGGACTTATTATTTATCCTTCAAGTCTTTGAAGTATCAATTCTTCAAATTGCATTTAATGGTTGTTCAAAGAAACGATTGTAAGATTTCTTAACAACATATAAATATATATTTTAATAAATTACTTCCTAGTTTAAATTATTTTATAAACAAGCTTCTTTTAGAGATTTCATAGCTTTAAGTTTTGGTACTATTTTATCTTCTGTATGATAAGGTTCACCAGTCATTGGAGAAACTCCATCTCTACCTTTTTGAAGTCTAGTAGCAAATTTCACACCAAAAACTGTTATTTCATCTTCATTTTTCATAACATCTTTTAGTACAACTTCTGTAGCATCTAAAACTTCTTTTACTTGTTTCTGAGTTAATTCTGTTGTCACAGCAACAGTTTTAATTAATTCCTGTTTTTTCATAATTTAACTTTCTCCTTATTTTCTTACTTTTTAATTTATAAATGATATAAATACCGAATGAGAAGAGCATATCCATTACTTCCTCTTATTTAATAATATATCATTTATTTTGAATTAGGTATCAACTTATTATTTAATTACCTCTTCATATATAATAAGATTTGAGAAGGAATTTTTTAAGGTAGTTTTAGTCCTTGATGTAAATTAATGTAAACTAAATTTATTTTACAATACTTAAATTATAGATGTTTATTTAATTTACACAGCTTTACATTCTTTACATTGAGAATGATATTTACCCTTTCCTTTTTTATGAAATCTTTGAACTAATTTTATTTCACCACATTTAGAACATTTTTTATATTCACCTTTATTTATATTTAGATAATACCAATCTTCTAATTCTTCAATATAAGTATTTATAATGCAATCAATAGATTGATTAAGTATATCATTTACACTTTGTGGTTTCATATCTAGTATTTCAGCTATACCTTTACCACCTCTATATTTATCTTTAGATATTGGTAAATCTCTCATCCAAAGGTCTAATACTTCCTTCTGTCTATCTGTGAATTTAGTTCTCTTTATAAGATTTTCTAAATCTGTTTTTATGCAAGATAAATCATTTTGTAAATCTTCACTGCAAGAAACTTGTAATAAGCTTTTAACGTGTTCCCTATCCATCAAATCAAGATAATCCCAATTAGGACACCCATTATCTTTTAAAGGTTGTTTCCATTTTATAGGTCTAGCAAAAGCTATCTTTGAATCGATAGAATCGTTTTTAAGGCTTTTTAAATTCTTCTTTAACATATACTTCCTTTTATTTTCTTCTGGCGTTAAGAACTGTTTTTTACCAAGTTCTTTATATTCTTTAAGAATATTATTATAAGCGTCGGTATAATCTTTGACTACAGGATATTTTTTTACATCATCTGCTGTTACAACATCTTTGATTTCTTTTTTATAATTCTTTTCCATTTTAAATACAGCGAATTCAGGACTAGTACTATTAGAAGATAACCCATTTACAGTACATTCTTCTTTTATAGCTCTTAAAAATAATTCTCTTGAGTTATATATTTTCATTTTTTCTTCTTCATTTTCTACATTATCTTTAGCTAATATATAACTACCTAATATTTCTAAAGCTTTAGCAACATTACTTTCGCTATATAAAGTATCAGAAGTGTTTAAATGAAGTTTAATATTAGAAGTATCCCCTACTTCTCTCCAAGAACTTTTGTGTAAATAATCATTTTCGTAAAGAAATTCTTCAGGAATATAATCGTTTTCATCACACCATTTGATAAATTCATTATAATTTAAAGCTATTTCATAATCATCATCTATATAGAATTTACCATTAGTATTTAATTTAATTTCACCTTTTTGTTCAAATATTGTTTCCCATATTTTATCAGGAACTTCTATATTATTTATATTTTTTATTCCTAATTTATCTTTTACAAAATCTATTCTTTCTTCTACATTTTCTAAGTTATAATTAATATTTCTAGTATAATCTTCTATTTTTTTATTATCTATTTCTCCGTAAAAATTATTATTATTAAACATTATTTTTAAATTTTTCTCCTTTATCTAAGTAATTTATTTATAGGAAAGGTATTATCTGAGATAAAGTTAATAATTTTTATAATATTTATTAGAGATTTATTATATTCTTAAAAGTAGAAGTAAAATATATTCTTATTTTTTCTAGGTAAATATTATAGGCTCAAAAAAAGCAATTCTAAAACTCATTTTAAGCAATTCAGTACTCAAAAAAAGCAATTACTTGCTCAAAAAGTACTAGCATATTATAGTCTTATTATAGTTCTATTATAGTCTTTATTATAGCTTTTTCCTCATCGACTAAAGTCGAATCGTAAAAAGGTCATTCTTCAACAATAAACTAAAATCTAATCTTACAATTTATTATTCTTTAATTCTAAATTTATATCTTTTAATATTCTTATTTTCTATAAACTCAAAATAATAATTATACTCAATTAAATTATTCTCTTTTAAATTGTCGATGTACTTTTTAATAGTTCTAGTTGTATTTAATTCTGATAATCCAATATTCTTAGCTATATAACCTAATTCAATATTCTTTTCTTTAATATCAGCTAATAAATATCTTAAAATTAAATAAGTTTTTATTTCATTACTTGTTAAAGTTAAAAGTTTTTCTACTTCTTTATCAGATAATAAAACAAAATTATTATTTAATTCATTGAACCTATATATTTGCTTTAATTCAAAATTTTCATTAAGCACAGTATCTTTTTCAATTAAATTAAATTTTAAAAAGTTTTTAATCAACTTATTTAAATTGCCTTTACTAATATTCAATTTTCCTAAAAAATAATTTTTGTTTAAATAATAATTACTATTATAAACGTATCTAAAATCTAAGTTTTTGTTATAGGTACTATCTTTTAAAAATGTTAAATATATCCTATAATCAATATCTTTGTTCATTAAGTATTCTTCTTCTGTTGAAATTGCATACTTACACAATATTTATCACCTCTCTTTCTATACTTATATTATACCATATTTAAAATAGAGTATCAAGTAATAGTTAATTTTATACATTAAAATAAGGGCTATTATTAATTATAATAACCCTTATAAAAATTAAAAATTATATATATCATCTAGTTCGGCATCTATCATTTCTTTCTGAACATCTTTTTCTGTTTTCTTATAATCTTTTATTTCTATATTAGAATTTCCTATAGTTATAGGCATTGTTTTTAACATTTCCCATTCTAATATAATTCTCTCAATAGCTACAGTTCTATTTTTAAGTTTATACTCATCTTTATAATTATCTATGATATTTATTATATCTTGTGATAGATATATACTTAATTGCTTTTTTGCCATTAGAATTTACCTTTTTGACTTCTAAATTCTGCTACTTCATATAGACCTTTAGCTGTAGCCATTTGTGAATCTTCTAATATTTTAAAATTATCATCAAAAGTCATATTTAAAGCTGTACCACCTGCTATATATACGTCCATTTCATTCAAATTCTTCCAAGACGCTTCTATTTCTTGTCCTATTTGTTCTGATATAGCTTCATAACCTCTTTGTTTAAGGTAGTCATAACTATCTGATGAATCTATTTCAGCAACTGATTTATTTATATTACTTTCTTTTAATAATATCTGAGAAACATATTGTAATACATTTCTATTACCTATTTCTAATGTTGTAGAATATTTATCATTAAATCTAAAACCTTTATCATAATAAGCTAATTCTGTACTTCTAAAACCAACTGAAACTAATCCTACTGGTTTATTCATATTAGGTAACCCATTTAAAGCGTGGAATAGAGCAGAATCTGCTTCTCTGAATATAGATATATTTGCTATTGTAACTTCTTTTAATCCACCATTTATTTTATCTTCCACTTTAAATATTTTACCTTTATATTTTTCTACTATAGCATTTAAAGTTTCAGCATTGAATATCTTATATGGTACACCCATCATTATTTTTACTTCTTTAGCTACTGCTATTTTAGAAAATGTTATAGCCATTAATTCTTCAACTACAGAAGATAATTTAGAATCTTTACTATTACTTATTGGTACATAACCTTCTATTTCAGCAAATTTACCACCAAATATTTTTTTACCATCATATTCAACATATATAGGTTCTTCATAATTTGAATAATCTAAACCATCTCTTCCATCAGAAGTGATTGATTTAAAAATACATTCTTTTTTATTATTATTAAACTCAGAATATGCTTTTACATATCCTCTACCTATATCTAATCCAATAATCTGTATAGGTGCTTTTACTTCTTTTACATCATTTTCATTCATTTTTTCATTACCTCCTTCATTTATATTTCTATTATAACATATTTTTCATATTTTAACAATGTGTTTACAATGTTTTTACACCTTGTTTTTGTAGTGTTTTTTGTAATTTTACACCTTGTTTTCAACGTGTTTACACCTTGTTTTATACTTTACAGACTGATTTTTAATCATTTACTCTACAAACAACGTGTTTACACCTTGTTTACACCTTGTTTTATATTTTCTATAATTTACATTCATTTTTCTTAAAAAATTGTGTAAAATTGCAAGTTTTTATGCAACTTTCATACATTTTTACTTAATTTTTTACTAATTTGCAGACTGAAAAAACCTATATTTTCTAGTATTTAATCTTGATTTTTGATGAAAAATCATAAAATTTTCATTTTCTTACTCATACTAAACCACATATTTTCTAGTGTAATTCAGTCTGTAATTCAGTCTACATTCAGTCTGTAGCCTAGATATTATGTAGTTTTAAAAAATCATCAAAATTATTGGAAAATATAGGCTAAAAAATTCGAGATGTGGAAATTTAGCGACTAATTACGTTCACAACAAAATAATTGACACCTTTTTATGAAAATATCCCCGCATTACTAATTTTTATAAAAACATATAATATATTATTATATGTAAAACAGCTACAACCATTGAAATTTCAACATTTTTAAATTTGTTTAGATACTTTTTTAGATACTTTTTAATAGATTTTCTTTTTCAAAAAAATATGCTAAAACAATATCTAATGTTATTTTTTTAAGTTTTTTATATAGATTAATATTAATATTTAATATAATGTGTGTTATTTAATTACTTAAAAAAATAAAAAAATAAAAAACAAAAATAATAAACATTTAAACAACTAGGTCTATTAATAGCTCAGCTTAATGCTTCAAACATATATAAAAGATATATCCAAACATTAGTTATATGAATATGTACAAGTTTATTTTGATATTCTTTTTTAAATTTTTCTTACATTATACGGCTTTTTAAAAATTAATAATCTGAAAAAGGAGATCTCCTTTTTTGCAGCATAAAAAAAAGAGTAGTTGACTACTCTTTTAGTTCTTCTATGTCTACATTACTAATAGCTCCGTTCTTTTTCTCCCAACACTCTATATATTTAATTAAATATCTTTCAATAATTCCATTTATAGGTTTTTTTGATTTATTAGAAATATATTTAATTTTATAATAGACTTCTGGAGTCAATCGCACACCTACATTCTTCTTTTTATTATAATCTTTTTTCATTTTTTTAATCCTCCTAAACGTTGAAATTTCAATCTTTTTATTTTGTTTTAATAATATCACAAAAAAATTTTTAAAAAAAGTATTGACACTATCGTCAACGACATTTATAATTAAGTCATAGCAACAAGGAAAATAAAAAAAATAAATTTAACTCACATCTTTTAAAGTGTTTCTTTTATCAATTTCATTTTGATAAAAACACTATTCTAATTTAAAATTAAATTTATTTTTAAAAATTTCTAAAAAGCTATTGACAAATTTAAAATTAGGTATTAAGATTAAGTTGACAAGTGAAATTGAATTTTACTTGATAATAAAAGCACTTTGAAAATTTAATAATAGTCGGAAAAGTCCTGCAGGGCAGGGCGTTGGCAGGTAGAAATTAAAGATATTCTATCTAACCTATAAGGATGAGAGAACGCGACTTTAAATAATGGATAAAATGGAAAATATATCTTTTAAAAAGCTGAATCATTTTTTTCAATATCGTAAAAAATAAAAAATAAAAAATAAAGGAGGTGAAAAATATGGATTTAATAGTTGATTTTAATAATGTTAAGCAGAACAAAATTGTTTCTTTAAAAAATACAAATATAGAATATAAAAAGCCTGAATTCACAAACTGGACTTTTGAAGTTTTAAATAACTACATAAACGAGGTTTTAGAAGTTGCAAAAAAGCTATTCAACTTTAATTATAAAGATTTAACAATAGCTAAAAATAGCAGATTAAAACGTGCATACGCTAGATGCTGGTATATAAGAAATCACATAGAGTTTTCTGATTTTTTATTAGAAGATTATGTAGATGATTTTGTAAAATCTACAATCATACATGAGATGTGTCACGCTTTAAGCTATCAGTTTGACGGTAAAAAGTCTAAAATAGACCATAACCATGATGTAACATTTAAAAGAATGTGCAAGGCTTTATGTAAGGAGTTGGGCGTTCCTGATGGTTCTAAGGCTTCTGAAAATGGAGAAACAAGACAAGAAGCTATTGAAAAATATAACCAGCATAACCAGCAGGGAAAAATAACAGTTGGAAAATTTGTTGAAACGATAATAGATATAGTTATCAAAGTTACTATAAATGTATTTATTAAAGCTATAGATGTTGATACATTATTTTTAATTTATACAACACTATCTCCATATAACGATAGTTAACTAAAGTTATACGTGAAACAATTAGATGTGTTAAGCATCTAATAAAGCCAACTTGACAAGCTGGTTTTATTAGGTTTTTAACCTAAAATAATTTAAAAGGTAGGTACAGAAAAATGAAAAAATCAATCAAATTAAAAGAATTAAGACAGTTAAACAATTTAAGAAGTTGCAGTTACTGCAGTTTACAAAATTTATTAAGATATACAGAAGCTGATTATTACTATAGCAACGCATATGGCTGGCGTTTCGATGTATATTGTATAAATGGTTTAACTATAATAAGTGGTTACGACAGTATAAAACAAGCTACAAAATTAACAGCTATAGAAGAGTACGACAAAAAAGCTGAAGAAGTGTTAAGAAGTGTTAAAACATACAATGAAGCTAAAAAACAGCTTGACGCTTTACTTGAAGACTTCTGCAACATAAATAGATAATAGAGAGGTTCAAAATGAAAATATTTTTAATGAAAAATACAGCACTAAAAAAACACTTGTTAAAAGAATACTTGAGCTGTTTATTCTTAAAAAGCTTTTTAGCTATGATAATAACATTTTGTTTATGCTGTGCATTATAGCACAGTGTAAACAATAAATATAAAGGAGGAAAAGAAAAATGAAAAAATCAGTATACAAAAAATTAGTTAAGGAAGTTACAAAATTAGAAAATAAGTATTATTTAAGTCCTTATAATTGGACTGAATCAATGTTTGCAATATCTAAAAAATTAGATATTAGCTTTAAAATTGGAAGTGATATAAAATCACTTGAAGATGAAGTTGACTCTATATATACAGCTTGTTTTGAAGATATAGAAGTTTATTTTTATACAAAAGTAGGTTTTGGTGGAGGCGTAAAAACAATAAAAATAATAATTAGCGAAAATAATTAATAAAAAGGATGGTGTAAAAATATGTGGCTTATTAATGCTTTTTATAAAAAAAATATGATTGATAAATGGTATTATGTTTATCCTGTAAATAAATCATACAGTTTAAAAGATGTTAGAAATATGTTAGAGGGAGGTTCTTTAGAAAATGATTTAAGATATATATTTAAGTTATCAAATTTAAGAATATCTAAAATTGAAATATGGTATAAAAATGAATACGGTGAAAAACTAGTTGAAACTATAAATTATCAATAAAAAGGATGATAAAAATGGATATTATAAGAGATAAAATTGAATCTTTAATTGCTTATATGATAGTAGCAGGAGGGTTATTTATAGCAGGAGTGTTTCTTTACTTCATATTAGCTTTATTAATAGAAGCAATAGGTATAATATTATATATACTTTATTTAACAATAGGATGTATGTTTTATAAAATAGGCTATGCAATATTATTTTAATAATTAAGTTTTCAAGGGTATTAATTTAATTTAATACCTTTCATAAACCTAATTATTAGGTAAAAATATAAAAAAGGTGGTAAATAAAATGACTGAAAAAATTAATTTAAATTTAAATCCAACAATAACAAGTGTGTTTAATTCTAAAAAATGTTGTAAGAAAACAATGTTAAACGATGATATAAAAGATTTATATTTAACAGATGGGTATATGTTTATAAAAGAAGGCATTAATAAAACCTTAGATAAAAAAGTTGAAAGTGATGATATTTTAAACATAAAATTGAAGATAAAATTAGAAGATATAAAAGAAATTGATGCTAGAATTTCTCACACTATGTTAAAAAGTGATAAAAATGTTATATATGTAAATAGCAAATATCACATATATTTTAAAAATATATGTGATAAAAAAGGGTATACATTAAAGTTATCTAATGTGAATGATTTACCAGTATTATACGTTATAAAAGAAGATGATGTTATTATGGGCGTTTTAGGCGTTCGTATAGATGGGTATTTTTTAAGAGATTTTTACAAGAAAAAAACAATAGAAGATTATAAAATGGAACTATATCGCGAAAAAGTAAAAAATAAAGATATTATAAATTCGATATTTTCAATTTATAAAAAGAATAAAGAATATATACAAGGCTTTGAATTATGTAGAGAAGCTTTTAAAAACATATCTTGTTCTAAAAAAGATTTTAAACTAAAAAAAGATGGTATTTATTATAATTATATGCGACTAGATGGTAAAGTTATGAACGATATACCACTATTTAATAAAGTAATAAGTTATGGCATAGTTCAAAATTATCAATTACTGAATGAATTTTGGAGCTTTGATATTAAAACAAAAAAATATTTATATGATAAAATATTAAATTTCTTTATTGATTATATAAAAAATAATTAATAATGGTTTTTTAAGAGTATAAGTTTAATATTTATACTCTTTATAAAGTCATTATTGACTAATTTATTTGAAAGGATGGTAAATGAAAATGACTAAAAATAAAGAATGTGTATTAGAAGAAAGAGATAACAATTTAGAAAGATATAAAAATTATATTGATAAATGTAAGATAGCAGTATTCTTTTGGGAAAAGATAAATATGATACTTGAAAAAGAACACGTTTTTGAACCTGTTAATAATGATTTGTGTGATAAAATAGTTTCTGAAATAAATATAGAAGGATTTTCTTTAGAATTTGTATCAAGGTCATTAGTCTTTAATATAAAAAATAATAATAAAAATATCTTTGGTGAATGGGATAATGAAAATTCAGTTTTAAGTTTAGAAGATTTTTATGCTTTAGATTTCTCTAATTTAATAAAAGAGAAGATAGATGTAATTAAACAAGATATAAAATTAAAACAAAAATTAATTAGTGTTCTTGAAAATGATGATATAATTAATGAATATATCAATGTATTAGATACGATAAAAAGTTTAAAAGAAAGAAAAGAAGAATTAAGAAGTTTATTAAATTTTAACTAAAGGATGGTAAAATATTATGAAAAATAGAGATTGGGTAATTACTAAGTTTTGTAAAGTAATAACAGAAGATAAAAAAGATATATATACAAAAAGAAAATTAAATACAGAAAATGTTATAAAATTTAGACTTTTAGATGATGATAAAATAGTCTATATGTATGGAATAATAGATGCAAATTGGTTTTATAATGATGAGTATGCAGAAGATTTTGAACCATTATATTACTATATGGGAATATATGGAGTGACAGAAATGCAAGTTAAAATTGATGGAGAATACGAAACATTATAGGAGGTATCAATATGAGTACAAAATTTAAAAAAGAATTATTTAATTTATTAGATAGTGGTTATTGTAAAGTTAGAAGTTGTTTAGATACATTAGAAAAAGAATCTATTCAATCTGTACGTTTAAGAAAACATAGAGGAACTGATTCTTATGATGTAATTATATCAATAGATGATTTAGAAGTTAATTTATATGATTTAAAAAGTGCTATAGATACAACAGCAGAAAGTTTAAATATAAATATAAATAAATTATTTATTGAGTTATAAATGAAGGTATAAATATAAACCAAACACATTTGAATTACCTTAGAAACGATTTAAATGTGTAGATAAAATAGATTTATTAAAAAACGCATCAAAGCAATTCTTTTGTAAGTTGTTTGAAAGTATAAAGAGTATATGCTCTTTATACTTTTTATAGAATTTATAAAGGAGGTAAAAAAGATGGTAAAAATTAATAACTTAGATGATGGTAAAATAGAGGTAGTAACACCTTATAATGCTAGTTTTGTTAAAAAAGCTAGAATGTTAAAGGGTAATTGGAATGGAAAAGGATGGGAATTTAAGAAAGAATATGAAGATATAATCAAAGGTCATTTAATGGATATTTATGGAGATGATGGTTCTCCTGCACCTAAATGTATTGTGAGAGTTAATTTAAGTAAATTATCTGAAATTGATTATTCTCAATTATGGGATGATGAGGTTAGAATGTTCGGAAGAACTCTAGCAATAAGAAAATATAGGGATTCTGCACCATTACTAGATAAAACTGTAATATTAGTTAAAGGTGGATTTTCTGATAGTGGTGGCTCTAGGAATAATCCTAATTTAAAATTCTATGATGATACTATACTACAAATAGAAGATGTTCCTGAGCATTTATATGTTAAATTATTAAATGAATATGATTTAAAAGATGATAATGATATTATATATAGAGTAGATAACAAAAACAATATTGACAAACTAAAAGAAGAAAAAGAAAGATTATTAAAAAGATTATCTGAAATAGATGATATTTTAAATAATCAATAAAGTAGGTGTTATTATGAATATAAAAGATAAAATAATAGAAAAATTAAAAAACGATAAAGATTTATTGTTTAGCACATTAAGAAATGAATTGATAGGAAATAGTTCTTTCGATTATATGATAGTATTTGAATCTATAGATGAAGGTGGGATACAATTTTTAGAAGAACAATATTCAGATTTTGCGACAATATTTGAAGAACAAGAAAATAAAATGTTATTTGAAAATGATGAACATATTGTTGGTTATTATTTTACATTCAATCCAACAACAAAAGAAATTAAATTTTATGATGATTTAGATATTGCTTTATCAAATGCTACAAATCATTTAGAAGAAATAGCCGACTACATTATAAAAAATTATCATCCAACATTTGAATGGTATGAAATAATGAGTCTTATTGAAGATGAGGACACAGAAAAATAAAAAATTAATTATTGATGATAAATATAAGAAAGGTATTTTACCTTTCTTATATTTATTTTTTTAGGAGGTAATTTATGAGTTTTAAATATGAAAATACTACATTATATGAAAAGGATGATATTATTATTACAGAATATCATTATCCTGAAATACCTTTTTTAGATAATTTAGAATATGAAGATAATACTATTTGTTTTACTGCTGACAAAATGATGTTAGCTATGGCATCTAAAATTAATTATGTGAATGATGATGGTAGTATTAATGTGAACAATATTAAAAGTGAAAATTTAATTGACACATTATTAATGATAGCAGAAACAAATAAGAAAACTTATTTAGAAGGTGTTGAAAATGAAGATATTATTAAAGCTACCATATTTTGTGATAAAAGAGATTTAACAAAAATGTATTATAAATTATTAATTAATGAAGATTTTACATATAAGCAATTATATGAATATATTATAACTGCATATTCTCGAATTGAAGATGATTATGGATACGATATATTATCTAATGGTATGGAATATTGTATTAATAAGGATAAGAGTATTAAAGAGGATATCATATCTTCTATTTCAAATTATGCTAATAATGATAAGATAATAACATATAGAGGTGTTCATAAATTTGGTAGAAATGAAGATGGTTTAAGCTATACTTTAGATAAAAAGGTTGCAGAATTTTTTGCTAAACGTTGGAATAGTGAAGGTATAGTTAATACATATGAGATTGATATAAATGATATTTTAGCATTTATAGATGAAGGAGAAAAAGAAATTATTTCCAAAAAAGCTAAACTTTTAAAGGTATAAAACTTCATTAAATATTTTGTAGATAGCTTAGAATTGATTCTAGGCTATCTATTTTTTTATTTTTTGTACTTTATTTTGTAATATGTTATAATTTAAAAGAGGTGATTGTATGAATGATATTGTTTTAGAAGTAGCTAATCCTCAAATTGAAGATAGCTTAATGGCATTAGGTAGAAAATGTGATGTAGATTTATATCACATTCCTTTTTCTAAATTTACTATAAAAGTATATGAAGATGAAAAATGTAAAAAAGATATGCTAAATCATTTAGCAGATATGAGATTGAATAGACTTTTAAAAGATGATAATTCTATAGATGCTTTTAAAAAAATTGCTCTAAAAAATGAAATAATTAAACAACTAAAAACAGATGTAAAAAAATCAAATACAGATTTAGATAGTAGAATGATAGATGTAGAGATTAAAGATAATGTTATATTTTTAGATTATGATTATTTATTTAAAGCAAAAGTTTCTTTTGATAAAATGAAATTTAATACAGAAGATGATGATTTTCAAATGTTGGCAGAAATGAGTACACCACACAATGATGCTACAGAAAAACAAATGCAAGTTTTAGGTGGCAACACAGTCGCTTTTGTCTTTGGATTATTTGCTTTTATGACAACAACTAAGAACAAGATAGAACCTACTAGACAAAAAGTTTTTAAAAATACTAAATCTAAAAATGATAGCAGAAATAAAAAGAACACTAAGAACAAAAGTAATAAAAATAAGAAAAAATATATTTATAATTATAAAATAGATAATAATTTTTTAAATACGAATAAAGTTATTAATAAGAATGTTAATGATGAAAAGGAAGGCAAAAGAGAATATCATTTAGATAGTTGGTATAGAAGAGGTCATTGGAGAACATATAAATCAGGTAAAAAGGTGTGGATTGAAGCACAATTTGTTCATGCACATAATATAAGTAAAAATAATGATAATAATGTGTATAGAATTACTAAAGTTAATTAAAAAAGGTTATACTATTAAGTATAACCTTTAATTTATTATTTTAATAAATAATCTTCAAACATTATGCAATCTACTTCTTCTAAAAATTCTTCTATATCTTCACATTCAGGTAAAATATAATTATATTCTTCTATCAAAGATGATACTATTTCTGCTGGTGCATACATTTTTTCACCATCAATTTTAAATACATAGAATTCTTTTTTTACCAATTTTTCATATAAAGAATACATTAATTCATAATCATATTCATCTATATATTCTTTTACTTCTTCAAAACTTCTTAAATTTTTAAATACTATTTCATTTCTTAATAACATAAATCCTCCATTTTTAGAAGAAGATGATACTTTTAAACATTATTTTTTTTGTTTTGATTTATTAATTTCTAATAAGTATTCTGGAAAATATTTTTGTAAATAGAAAATTTTTATATCTGTTTCTGTACCTTTAAATCCTAACTCTTTTTTAAGTTTTGTAATTTCTTTAATCGTCCATTTAGGTGAAGGATTTATTTCATACATAACATTTAGCATTCCACTTATTTTTAAATTATTTCTTCTAAACATTTTTCCAAATTCTAAAGTTAGCCTTGTATATGTTTTTTTAATACCCTCTTTAAGAAGTGGTGTTAAGCCATCATTTGAACGTGGATGTTTTCTTGTTTTAAATAAGTAGATACAATTTTCATTATATTTATATGAAGTTGGAACATATTCATATAAAGCATTAATTTTTATATAAGGTATATATTCTGTTTGATTGATAGTATTTTTTAATAATTGCTCTAACAATAAATCATTTTTGAAATCTACAACTTGACCATCATATAATTTCCATTCTTTTGTATTAAAGTCTATATCTTCAATCTTAGCATAACTTATATTAGTTAAGTCATCCCCACAAATGTTTAAATATGCCATATATAAAAGTAATTTATCAGATTCATTATAAACAAATTGAATTTCATTTATCAATTCTTCTTTTGTTAAGAATCTTTCGCTATAATCTTCAAATTCAGCGTAATTGATAATAGGATATTTTTCTATATTAAACTCTAAATTATGTAAAATGAAGATAGGTCTTAAAGAATTTCTATATACACTTTTTAAACCAAATGTATCTTTTTCATTTATAAAATTTTCTACAATTTCATCTAATTTTTCTCCGTCTATTGATGGAGTATTAAAATCAGTTACATATTTTTTTCTTATCATAAAATCAATAAAATTTAAATATGCATTTTTAATATTCACTTTAGTTGCTTCTGCATAAGGAAAAGTATCTAATCTTTTAATAAATTCTTCTTCATTTAACCAAAATATTTTATTTTTCATTATAAAATACCACCTTTCATTAATATTAGTAGTCAATTCATTATAATTATTATAACACCTTGATACACAATTTACAATAAAAGATAGTATTTTTTCATATATATCTCATATTTGAACTATCTATGATTATAGATAGTTGTTGCATATTTGATATTTTGTTGCATATTTGAACAGCAACTATATATTAACATATTTTTTTCTTAAAATCAACCAAATATGCAACAAAATCTTATAAAATTGTTGCATATTTGATATAATATAAGTATAAACAAATAAAGAAGGGTGGTGTCTTATGAATAATATAAATTCTAAAAATTTTTCAAAAGAATTATCGAACAGAATAAAAAGAAGAAGAGAAGAGTTAGGATTATCTTATAGCTATATTGCAGAAAAAACAGGTTTAAGTAGGTCTACTTTATTAAGATATGAAAATGGTATGATAAAGAATATTCCTGCAGATAAAATTGAAACATTGGCTAAAGTTTTAAAAATAAATCCTGTTCAAATGATGGGTTGGGATATGAATTTAGAAACAAATGAATTAAACGAAAATGAAAAGATTTTAATTTCTATGTTTAGAGAATTGAACATTAAAGGTAAAAACAAAGTAAAAGAATATGTAAAGGATATGACAAAAATAAATGAATATACTATGAGTATACAAATTACTACAGCAGTTTCTAATACAGTTTGTAGCATTTCTACAAACCCTAATTCTCTATTAACTCGACGGGCAAATAATGATAAGCAATATGATGATAAAGAACAAGAATTAATGAACGAAGATTTTGAAATGATGAAAAAATGGAAGGAAGAAAACAATAAATAGAAAGAGGTGATATTTTGAACTCTTATGAAAAAATGATATCAGATTTAGAAAAAAAAGATATTATAATTAGAGAAACAAATTTCAAATCCTCTGCTAATGGATTATATCAAGATGGCGTAATAGCTATAAATAAAAAATTAGAAACAACAAAAGAAAAAATTTGTATATTAGCCGAGGAAGAAGGACATCATAAAAAAACTTATGGAAATATCCAAAAGTTAGACACGATAGAAAATTTAAAACAAGAATATAAAGCTAGATTATATGCTTATGAAAAATTAGTGAGCTTAAATGATTTGGCTTTTTACTTAAATAAGGGAATTACAAATATATATGAATTAGCCGATATGTTAAATGTTACGGATAAATTTTTACAAGATGCTTTATTAACGTATAAAAATAAATACGGTGATAAAATCATTAATACTAAGTACGGAAAAATTGTTTTTGAGCCAAACATAATTTTTATGCCAAGTATTAGATTGGAGAAGGAAAATGAATAAAAATTTAGAAGAAATAATATTAACAGCTATTTATGAAACTGAAAAATTTAAAAAAATAGCAAAAAATTATTTAGAAGTAAAAAAAATAAAGAATAAACAAGAATCTAATGATATAACAAAAGAATTTAAAGAATTAGTTTTGAATACAATAGATGAAAATTTAGATATATTTTGTAATGAATACGGAATTAAATCTCTCAGAAAAAAAATTGGTACTTCTACTTTAAGATTAAAACAAAGATGGCATACAAATGCATTAGAAAAGCATTTAAACAAAGAAATTGAATTTGCTAAAATAAATTATGTCAAAACTGGCATAGTAAGTAAAGAATTTGCTAATGTAAATGCTTTAAAAGAGCATAGGGTTAAATTTTTAAATGCTTGGAAAAGCGATATAAAATATAATGTTACAGATTATCCTTATTTATATCTTATATCAGATAAGAAAATAGAAAATGCTTTTAAAAACGATATAATACTTTGTATTACAGAAGAATTAATGAACGAGTATGCTTTTAACATAGAAAATATAACAATAAAAACACCTGCACCAGTTGCACCATCTTTATTTGTTCCCGTAAAAAATGGTAGAAAAAAGGAATTTGATGAAATAAAGTATAAATCAGAATTATTAACTATAATAGAAGGTGATGAAGGAGAGCAAATAGACTATTTTTATGAGATAGAAAAACCAAAAGAAAATGAAGAGGAACAATTCAAATTAGAACTTAAAGGCGGTTATGAATTAGACCAACAAGATTTAGATATTATTAGATATGCTTATACTTATTCATATCACGATTTTAATACCTTCAATACTAATGATGTTTTAAAATTCTTAGGTTTATCTAAATGTAAAAGTAATCAAGAACGTATTGAAAACAAATTTATGAAGTTACCAAGATATAACTTTTACGCAGAAAAAATATCCCCTGATGGAAACATTAAAAGCAAAACAGTATTCAACTTATTTTCGGGTGTAAATATTACAATAAACGAAGAAACAGGAGAGAGAATTATTAATACTGCTAAGTCAAATTTATTTAGATTAAATCCATTTTCTATGGAAATAATGTATAAAACAGAATTAAAAAAAATAAAATCAGAGGACAGTAAATCAGTAGCATATTTTTTAGAAGGACGCAGATTATATTTAATAAGTCAGGGTATAGACCTGAAAAATGAAGCACAAAGTATTTCATTAAAGGAATTTAAGAAGTTTTTAAAACTTAACTTAAATAAACCAAAAGAAGCTGTAGCTATAATTTCTAAAGTTTTAGATGAAATAATAAAAAATCAATTTATTGTTAAATCGTATAATGTGAAGTACTATACGTTCTTTATAGATTTTTATGAATCAGATGAACGTAAACAACTTTTATTAGATAAGACTATAATTTCATTACCTGAAAAAGACTAAAACTTGTTAAAAAATCAAAAATGTAATCCTGTAGCGTGAGGTTTTGTATTTAAAACAATTTTATTTTTTAAAAATGTAATCTTGTAGCGTGAGGTTTTGTATTTAAAACAACATTAAATTTATTAGAACATTGAAATTTCAATGTTCTAATTTTTTTGCGTAAATTTAAAAACTTTTAAAAATATTTTTTACAAAATTTTTATATATATAATATTAATTATATAACTTTAAAAATCTTTGAAAGCTAGTATTTCCAACACTTACAAAAAATGTAATCTTGTAGCGTGAGGTTTTGTATTTAAAACATACTTCGTTTTCAGGCATATTGGAAATACTATATCTTATAAAAATGTAATCCTGTAGCGTGAGCTTTTGGTAATAAAACAGTTAGAAATTAGGTATTTACATTTTTTTTAATATGAGATATAGTATTATTATAGAGATAATATTTAAAATGAGGTATCAAGAGAAAAGGAGGTGTAAAAATGAATTATTTAAAATCAGTCGCTAGAATATCAAAAGAGAAAATTGATTTACTTTTTAAAGTTTATAGTTCTGATATAGATGTTGTAGAAAAAGTTATAGAAAAAGATTCTATATTTGAATTATGTTCTTCTGAATATGATTTAATAGACTATTCTAAAAAAGAATATGAATTCAAATATTCTTTTAACGGTATAGCTACAGATAAATTTTCTTTATCACTAAGCAAGTCTATGATAAAACAATATTTATTTTTACACTTTATTCCTGCAAATAAATCAGGTGTAAGAAAAAGAGTTTCTTACTCTAACTTAGCCAAGTCTTTAAATATATCTACAATGACTGTTAGAAATAATTTTGAAAGACTTGTTAAATTAGGGTTTATTTGGGTATCTAAAATAGAAAGAGGGTTATATGATATAGTTATAGTAGATGAGTATAAGAATCATGAATCTGTTAGAAAAGGATATATAACTATGTCTTTAAATATGTTCTATAATTTATTATCTTTTGAAAATGTAAATGAATTAAAGATAGAACTAAAAAAGATATTATGGTGTGATGCAAAAGTTAATTTTACATCTGCTAATATATCTTTAAATAAAGATAATCTTTTAAAAGTTCTTCCTGATTATGTAAGACCAAGCAAAAGAGATGAGTTACTTAATTCAGCACAGACTATGTTTGTATTTGAAAATGGTACTCTTAATTATAATGCTTATAAAACTAAAGAAGATATATTAAAGCCTTTATACGATGATTTTAAAGATGTTATAGAAGGTTTCTTTAGAGTGTCTAAAATGGCTTATAGCAAACATTATGCTGATAATATAAATAACCCAACGATGACTAATCATTTGATATTAGAAAAATCTATAATTTTGGATGATTTAGCAGGGTTAGCTATACAGTATAATATTTATTTAGTGCTTAAAGCATTACAAGATATGTATATTAACTATGGTGGAGTAGATAAGAACGAAACAATTAATACAGGTGGATATATTAGAAGTAAGATTGAAGAATATGTAGCTACAGAAAAAACTGTTATATAACATTAAAATCAAATATTACTTATAGAGGTATTTACACATACCTCTATTTTTGCTGTGTATTTTTATTTATTTTTATTTTTCAGAATTTTCTTTACATATTTTTAATTATATTTATAGTAATATATCTATTTTTTAATATAAAAGTTATTAACATTATAAAATTTTTAATCAACATATACTAATAATAAATCAACATCAAACAATTAATTTTATACAATAGAAAGTTATTTTTTATATGTAAGCTAATAAAACATAGTTATATCAATACTTGTAGCTTTTTATATATCTCGCTAATTATTGTTTTTAACTTCTGTTTTAATTTTTGCTTTAATTTATGACTTAGTTACTTATTATATATATTTATTTATATTAAGAATTTCACATAAGAACAATTAAAACCAGCTATAACAAACACAATCTTCTAATCAAAAAGCAATTTATAAGAAATATATATAAAGTTAGAATTATTACTTGATACCTTATTTTAAATATGTTATAATATAATTGTAATTTGAATATTTAGGAGGTAAATTATGAATAAAGTTTCAAGCTTATTTGATATTCTTGCTAATACTAGTTCAAGAAAATCAAAAGAGAAGATAATAAAAGAAAATAAAGATAATGAACTATTTGTAAAATCTTTAACTTTCCTGTTAGATGACTTTACTGTAACAGGAATATCTAAAAAGAAAATATCTAAAAAAATAACTAATAGAGAATCAAAATTAGTTATACATTCTATAGAAGGTATGTTTAATTATCTAATAAAAAATAATACAGGTAGAGATGAAGATATATACCAAATACAGAAATTTATAGAAAGTCAGGATTCATCTTTAAAAGATTTTCTAGAAGGTTTAGTTACAAAATCTACTAGACTAGGAGTTACTGCAAAAACACTTAATAAGGTAATTCCTGATTCTGTAAGAGAGTTTGGTGTAATATTAGCAGAACCTTATTCTAAAAATATGAACAAAGTAAATGGAAAAGAGGATTTTATACTTACCACCAAATTAGATGGAGTTCGAAACATAGCTATAGTAGAAAATGGAAACGTAGAATGTTTTAGTAGACAAGGAAAAATAGTAGAAGGACTTGTAGAAGTTGAAAAAGAATTAGCTACTTTACCTGATGGAGTTTATGATGGAGAATTAATGGCTATAACAGAAGGAGTTTCGGATTCTAAAGAGATATTTGCAGAAACTATAAAAAGAAGTAGTGTAAAAGGTAAAAAATCAGGACTTAAATTTATTGTATATGATTATATAGCAGATGTTAATGACTTTTATAAAGGTATTGATAAAACACCTTGTATAGAAAGAAAAAACACATTAAAAGCCATAATTTACGAAAAAAACTTAGAATTCATACATTATTTAGAGCCTATTTACATAGGAAAAGAAGTCGATAAAATATGTATTTTATTGAAGGAAGAAGTAGCAAAGGGTGAAGAAGGATTAATGATAAACCTAGCAAATGCACCTTATGAATGTAAAAGAGTTAAAACACTTCTAAAAGTTAAACAATTTGCAGATGCAGATGTATTAGTTACTGATATATTAGAAGGTGATGGAAAGAACAAAGGTAAATTAGGTGCTATTGAAATAGAATTTGAACACAAAGGTAATCTATATAGATGTAACGTAGGTTCAGGATTTACTGATTCTGAAAGAGAATTATATTGGAATAATAAAAATCTTTTGCTAGGTAAGATAGTTACTATACAGTACTTTGAAATAACACCTAATGATAATGGTGGTTATGGAATGAGATTCCCGGTATGGCTTAATCGTATTAGAGATGATAAAACTGAAATAAGTATGAATTAAAAAAGATAGGAGAATATTAAAATGAAAAAATGTAATTACTTGGCAATTAATGACTATATGCTTTCTAATGAAAACTTTGATTACAGAGCATATATAATACTTTTAGATAGTGGTTCAAGAAAAAATATAATAACAAATGAAGAAAATCCCTTTTTAGATTTATATACAAGATTATCAGAGATAAGAAAAAATAAAGAAAAATATATAGAATTAATGAGAATAAAACATTCTGAATTTAATTCTATGATGAATAATTTTATGAAGAATATGATAAAAGACTATAAAGCAGAAATGGTAACTGTAGAAAATTTAGAAGGAGATAAAAAAACTTTTAAATTCTTAAATGAAAGTGAAATTTACGATGAAGAAACTGGAGCTAAAACTTATGTAAAATATGATGAATCTATAATAGATTTTTTAAAACTTTCTAATAAGGAGTTAAAAACAATCTTTGCAGTAAAGAAATTAAGTTCAGAAAAAGATGGTTTTGTATTAAGTTTACAAGAAATATCTAAAGCCATAGGAATGACAGGTTCAGAAGAAGATATAGAAAAGATTAAAACATACTTAGATAATATAGAAATATTTTTAAATACAAAATAGAAGGTGATTAAATGAACATAGTAGAAGCTTTAAAATTAGCAAAGGAGCAGGGAAGGAAGGTTAGACCTGTAAGTGCAAAATATCAGTACATTATGCATAAGAAACGTAAAGGTTTTATTAAAAAAGATATGGCAACAGATAAAATGGTATGTATTTATTGGAAAGTAGCAATAGAAGATGCAATGTCAGATTGGGAGGTTGTAAAGGAAAAACCAAGCAAGGAAACACAGTACAAAATAGACAGTATGAAATTTCAGATAGTCAGACATTGTGCTAATCAAGAACATTGTCGAAAATGTGTTTTAAATCTAAATTGTGTAGCAAATAGACAAGACGCAATGTGTGACGATTGGAGTTTGAAAGATATAGTTGAAGCCTATCATATTTTAAAAGAGGAAGGTGAAATATAAATGAATATAATTGAAGCATTAACTCTTGCTAAAGAAAAAGGTAAAAAGGTTAGACCTGTAGGGGAACATCAATGTGTAAGTTTTAAAGAAGATGTTATGTATTTTATAAATCTTGAAACAAATGTAGTTATACCTAATGGATTAACTTATTTTACTTTAGATGATATATTATCAGATTGGGAAATTGTAGAAGATAAGGAGAAAGAAGATTTACTAACAAAAGGTAAAGGTGTTGCAATATCAGACTTTTGCAAAAAGCATGACCCAAACAAACATATTGGAGAAAGTTGCATAGATGGAGGAAATTGTGAAATAGATTATATATGTAGAAAATATCATTATGCTCCAATAAAATATTGTTGCCAAGAATGGGATAGAGAGGATATTAAAACAGCTTATGAAGTTATAAGAGGAAAATTAACAAATGAATAAATAAAGTATAGTAGGTGGTGATTAAATGCTTTTTAAGAGAATAAATAGTGGAAATGTAAGAAAAATAAATCCTGACACCAGTAGGATAAAAAATAATTCATCTGATAAAAATACAAAAGTATATGAAGAATTTTCTTTAAAAAATGTAAAAGAAATATACCAAGAAAATAAAAAGAAAAAAGATTTAAAATATGAAAAAGAAATAAATAAAATGATAGATGAATTTAAAAAATTTATAATTAATAAAATATATAGTGAAGCAAATAACGGTGAAGGTTATACATATATATTAAAAGATGATTTTATAAAAATATTCGGTAAAAAATATGAAAAAGGATATTATCCTAAAGTAGCTAAAGAAATAGTGCTTTATCTTCAAAATTATGGTTTTTATGTGCCTGTTTGTTATGATGAGAGCATAAAAGAAAATGAGAATGTTTTTGTTAATTGGGTGGAATAATATGAGTAAATATTTATTTTTAAATATAACAAATGAAGAATCATATACAATTTCTACAAAAGTTTATGTAGAAGAATATGTAAATTTTGAAGAAGCATTAAATAGTATGAGAAGCCAATATCTTTTGAGTGACTTAACTAATATGAATAATTTAGTAATTGATGAGAAAAATGAAAAAGCTATATCTAGGACAGAAAGTAGAAGAAGTGTCTATAATGAAGAATTAGAAAAAATGTTAGATGTCTTATACTTTGATATAGACTATTTGATTAATTTAGACAAAAATAAAGAATTATTGATAGAAGATGATTTAGTCTATTTTAATAATAAGTTTGGTACATTAGATACAAAGGAATATATAGGATTATAAAAAGTATTATTTAGAAAAAACTTTTTCTAAATTTACTTAAAAAAAGTAGACCTATTGGGTATTATATATTATATAGGAAGGAGATGAGTAATATATATAAAAATGTTGATACATAATTTTAAAATATAGAAAGGAAATAATAATAGTATTTGAAAGAAAAAGTTGAAGTGATAAAATTAGAAGGGAAAATATTATTTAATGCAAGAGATGTAGCAAAAGTTTTAGACATTAAAAACATAAATGATAATCTAAGAAAAATGAATGATAAACAAGTTGTATTATTAAAAAAATCAGATATTCAAAATATAAATTTTAGAAAATTAAACAATAGAGGTGAAAACTTTCTAACCAAAGATGGTATTTATAAAATAATTTCATCTTCTAATAAAATGACTTATGAACGTAAAGTTGAATTATTAAACTTTTTTGGAATAGAAGAAATAGTACCTTTATTTGAAAGAAAAGAATGTTTATTTGTAGAACAGTTAGAAGAATTTTTAAGTGAGTATAACCTTAAAGGTATTAAACAATATCCAATATTAAACTATAGGATAGATTATTATATACCACAGATTAAATTAGCAATAGAATATGACGAAAATAACCACAATAGCTATTCTTATGAAACTCAAGAAGGCAGACAAAAACAGATAGAAAAAGAACTTGGTTGTAAGTTTGTTAGATTAAGCGATAATTGTAGTGATTTAAAAAATATAGCAAAAGTAAGTAAATATATACATTAATTAGGAGGTAATGCTATGTTAAATGAAATAAAAGTATTTGAAGGAAAAGAAGTAGAAGTAATAGAGTTAGATAGTGTTGTGTTATTTAATGCTAAAAATGTGGGTGAAGTATTAGGATTAGGAGATTCTTCTGTGAGAAAGGCAATAGGTAATATGAATGAAAATCAAGTTATATTATTAAAAAATTCTAATGTGAAAGAAAGTAACTTTAGAAAACTAGCTAATAGAGGAGAAAACTTTTTAACGGAAGCTGGTGTATATAAACTAGCTTTTAGAAGCAATAAAGCATCAGCAGAAAGATTTACAAATTGGGTAGCAGAAGAAGTATTACCTAGCATAAGAAAACATGGAGCATATTTAACACCTAATACTATAGAAGAAGTTATAGCTAATCCTGATTTTGGTATAAGACTATTAGAAGAATTAAAATCAGAACAGGAAAAAAGAAAATTATTAGAACTAGACAATGAAAGAATGAAACCTAAAGAAGAATATTATGACAGAATATTAAATGCCAAAGGAACTTTTAATGTAGGTCAGATATCTCAAGATTATGGAATGTCAGCTCAAGAATTTAATTCTGTATTATCAGCTTTAAAGATACAGTATAAAAATAATGGGCAGTGGGTACTTTATAAAGGTTATCAGGGTAAAGGATATACAAAAAGTGAAGATATATACAAAAATGGCGTGGCTACTAAATTTACTAGATGGACTCCTAAAGGAAGAATATTCTTATATGAAGAATTAAAAAGACACAACATAGAACCAATATGCGAGGTGTAAAATGTTTACTGAGTTTGGAAGAAGGAAAACAAATGATATTAAAACTACGAATTTAATAGGTTTTACAAATTTAGAAACACATACTTATGAATTTTGGTATTTATTAAAAATAAATGAATATTGGTATGGCGTTAATAATAGTGGTAAAAAATTTACATACGAAAAATTTAATAGTAAAGAAGAATTAATAGAATATTTAAAATCTAATAATATAAGAGATTTTACACAATATTATTTAGATAAGAAATATTATAATGTAAATGGAAAAATATTATTTAAACATACTATTGGGTATGTAAAAAATGAGTATGAAAAACAATTTAAAACAAAGGTTAAGTATATAGATGATGAAGTTATATAATTTATCTTGATACTTAATTTTAAAAATAAATATAGAAAGGATAATGAAAGTATGAAAAAAGAATTAAAAGAGGGGAAAATAACATTAGTTGATACTAATGCAAGAAGGGAATATTTTGAAAGTAATCCGATGCCAACAATACCATCGACAGAAGTAGCTCAGATGATGGATATAGAACACTCAAAATTATTAAGAAAAATAAGTGGAATAAATAAAGATTTTACTGAAGCCAAAATTGGCTTGAGTGATTATTGGATAGAATCTGAATACACAGATAGAAGTGGTAAAACAAATAAATGCTATGAAGTAACTAAAAAAGGTTGCGAGTTTTTAGCACATAAAACAACTGGTACTAAAGGTAATTTATTCACAGCAAAATATATGGATAAATTTGAAGAGATGGAAAATATAATAAGAAGTTATGTTCCACAGTTATCAGAAAAAGAAAAATTACAGTTATCTATATTAAATGGTAACGATACAGAAAGAATGGATAGTTTAAAAAGATATGAAGTATTATTAGAAGAAGAAATATCAGCACCATTATTAGAAACAATAGATAATCAAGATGTAGTTATAGATACAATAATACCTGACGATAAATTATATGCAGTTGGAGATGTTGGAAGAATATTAAGAAGTTATACTAAAGAAATGGGATTCCAAAAGATATTTGATTATTTAAGAAATAATAAAATACTTATATCTGATAAAGGTACACAGAAACATAATTCACCTTACTATAATTATACAGATTATTTTATGATGAAACCTAATAAAAAAAGAAACGACGAAGATTATTATAAACCTTACTTTACTGGAAAAGGCTTAAAATGGTTCTTAAAAAGATTAGCTAGAGAGGGTATATTAGCTAAAGAAGATATAGAAAAAGTAGAAAATGATATAGTTAATAATGCAAATAAAAAGGAGAATTAATATGTGGTACAGATGTGTCGAATGTAATACTATCTATTATATAGACGAATTAGATTCTACTGAGGGTGAGTTTTACAAATCTAATGGCATTACTTTATATAGGGGCGAGATATGTTCTTGCCCTAACTGTTCTTGTACTAAGTTTGAAATAGCAACAGGTATTGAAGATGAGGAGGATTATTAATATGAAAATAATAGAAGGTAAATATAATAAAGCGAGAATACATACAAATATAATAGAAGAAAATGTTATAGAACAGATAAAAGAAATGTGTGATTTAGAAGAATTAAAAAATTCAAAAATAGAAATAATGCCTGATTGTCATTCAGGAAAAGGTTGCGTTATAGGAACAACAATAGTACAAGATATGTTTTCACCTATAAATCCTTCTTATGTTGGTGTAGATATAGGTTGTGGTGTATCTGCTATAGAAGTTTCTATAAGTGATAATGATTTTAATGAAGAAAAGCTATTTACAGTTTTAGATAATGCAATCATAAAAGGTATTCCTTATGGAACTAATGTTAGAAAAAAAGATGTAATAGACGATGAATGTTTTGGATTATTACAATGTTTAAAAAAAATAGATGATAAAACTATAGAAAGAGCTAAAAAATCTTTAGGGACATTAGGTGGTGGAAATCACTTCATAGAAGTTGATAAAATGAATAATGGAAATTATTTAATAGTTGTCCATTCAGGAAGTAGAAATTTAGGTAAAAAAGTAGCAGAATACTATATGAGTATAGCTAATGAGAATGGATTTTTAATAAATAAATCAGATATATTCGATTATTTAATGGATATTAGCTTTTGCCAAAAATTCGCAAAATATAATAGGAAATTAATACTAGACATATTATATTTACATTTAAAGAAGAATTTTGAATGTGTTAAAGTTGAAAAAAGTTATTCTTCTATACATAACTTTGTAGAAGTTTTAGATGTAGAAAATGATAATGTTATAATAAGAAAAGGTGCAATACCTTCTTATGAAGGCGATACACTCTTAATACCTATAAATATGCGTGATGGTATGATAATAGGTAAAGGTAAAAGTAATAAAAGTATAAATTGTTCAGCACCTCACGGTGCAGGAAGATTAATGGGTAGAGGACAGGCTAAGAGAGAATTATCTTTAGAAGAATTTAAAAACCAGATGGAAGGAATACATTCTATTTGTGTATCAGAAGATACCTTAGATGAAGCGCCAAATGCTTATAAACCTATAGAATCTATACTTGAAAATATATCAGAAATGGTTACAATAGAAGAAGTAGTAAAACCAATATATAATTTTAAAGCATAAAGGAGATGGAAATCTTGGAGCAAGAATGGTATATGTGCAGTAAATGTAAGAAGTGTAAGAATAAATGTAAATATTATTTTAAAATAAAAATAGAAGAATTTAGATGTAAAAAATTTGAAAAATAATTGTATTTTTATTAAAAAAGTATTATACTCTAATTATAGGATATATTTAAAGCTTATTAAAAACACAAGGTGTATTTAAATATACGGTATATTCTTGTCATAATATTTTAGCTTAATTAAAACATAAGATGTATTGAAAGGGAATGAAGTTTCATTCTCTTTTTTTATTTTACGTTGACACCCTATTTTGAATATGCTATAATATAATTAACTTAATGAGCGAAGGATGGTAAATGAAATGACTAAAATATGGAATGAGAAAACTGTAAAAGAAAGAATGTTGCAATATGTTAAAGTTGCAGAAGAATATTATAAAAAAGATTTTACTGAAAATTTTCCAAAAGTATTAATAAATGAAAGTAAAAAAATAACTAGAAATTTTGGTATGTTTAGAACTAAAGTTGAAAATGGAAAATATTATAGTTATAGTTTAGAAATATCTAGATATCTTATTAATAAGTATAATGATGAATTAATAGATAAAGTTATAGGACATGAAGTGGCACATTATATAACGTTTGAATTGTTTGGAGTAGGTCATAAACACAATAAAGTATTTAAAGAGGTTTGTAAAAATATATCGAAGTTAGGATTTGAAATAGATGGCTCTGCTTTAGTAAAAGATTCAGAAAAATATATAAGAGAAGATTATATTGAATCAAAAAAAGAAATAAAGGAAATTGAAAATCCTAAAAAGGTAAGATATATACAAACTTGTCCTGAGTGTGATTATTCTTGGCATAGTGTTTATAAAGTAGCTAGAAAAGATTCTATAAAGAAGTGGACTCAAAATTGGCGCTGTAAAAAACACGGACATAAATTAGTTGTATTTGATATAGTTGAAAATTTAAAATATTGGTCTACTTATAATACTAGAACCAAAAGATGGAGTTTGAGTAAAAAGAAAATGACATCTAAAGAAAATGAAAAATGTAATAATATGTTAAATAGCTAGATATATCTATATCTAGCTTAATAAAATAAATTGGAGGTATTAAAATGGAAAATAGAGCAATTATAAAAATAATTGGAAAAACAGTTAGAGAACCAAGAGAGGTTAATAATTCTATGGAATTATATTTTAAAATATCTATGAGTAATAAAATTCCTAAAGGATTGAAAAAATTAGGTGTAACTTTTTGTAAAGTGAATGTAACTAAAAAAATGTGGGAAAGTTTAATAGAAGGTAAAGAGGTTAATAAAAATACAATTTATAGTATAAGTGGTGAAATTAAGGCATTAACAAATAGTGAAAATAAACCTTATATAGTAGTTAATTGTATGAGTATTAATATAGATGAAGTTGAAGAAGAAGTAAAAATAAAAGAAGAAGTAAAAAAATCTAATAATTGGAGAGAAAAAATAAATGAGGATGAATTAATAGAAATTAATTTAGAAGATATAGATATAGATTATTCTAAGCATAAATATTCAGTAATAGAAATGGGAGATAAAATAGGTATTAATTCTATAATAGCTGTTTCTCGAAAAGAAAATGGTAGATATTCTTTAATAGCAGGATTTAAAGCTTATGTTAGTTCAAAAATATATAGAAGTAATCAGCCTATAAAAGCGTATGTGTATAATGGCGATAGAAAATCTTTTAAAGAAGAATTTGGAATTTCTTATTAAAAATTACTTGATACCTTATTTTAAATATGTTATAATATAATTATGGAAAGGGATATATCTGAAAATACAAGTTAATACCCTATTTTTAAAAAAGGAGGTTTGTTATGGAAGTTAAATTACTCAATAAAGAAGAATGTAAAAATTTCTTTAAAACTTGGGGTGAATTCAGTAGCGTTTGTTATAATACTGATAAGAAATATGCAGAAAAAGTTGGAAAAACTTGTTTTGAGAGTGGGCATTATTCAGGTAGTAGAGCGTTTAGTTTCAATTTTGAAGTAAAAGGAATATCTCGTCGGTGTTCTCATCAGCTCGTTCGTCACTCGGTAGGTGTTACAGTAAATCAAAGAAGTCAAAGGTATTGCGATGAAAGTTTCTTTGATTATGTTGTACCACCTAAAATACGGAATAAACCTGTTGTAAGAAAAAAATACGATGAATTTATGAAAAGTATTAATACTATGTATCGAACTTTAAATGGTATGTTGTATGAATTAGAGGGGATACAAGAAGATACAAGATATGTACTACCAAATGCTTGTACCACAGATTTAACGATAGGTTTTACTTTAGAAGCTTTAATACATTTTTGTGAAGAAAGGTTATGTACTGCTTCACAATGGGAAATAAGAGAATTAGCTGAAAATATAAAACAAGAAGTGATAGAAGTATTACCTGAATTAGAAAGTAAACTTAATTCAAAATGTATAAATTTAGGTTATTGTCCTGAACCTGAAAAGAGATGTTGTGGGAGAAAACCTAATAAAAATAAAATAAAAATAATAGAATTGGAGGAAAATTAATGGGAGAAAAAAAATCAGAAGCTAAAAGTGTTAATTTTGTTATGGTTGGTAAAATAATGAAACCTAAACAAGAATCTAAATGGTATGAAGTTAAAGTTGGTAATAAAGGTGAAACAACTTTATTGAATTTTAATTTAAAAACAAATTCTAATGTATTTAAAATGAATTTAATGGGATTTTTAAATAACAATGAAAACGAAAGAATAATATACGCTTTTAAAAGAGAAGGAGATAAAAATGTTAAATTTAATTTCCTTTATTCTGAAAAAGAAAAATGTATAGAAGAAATGTCTGAGTTTTCTAAAATGGTGTTTAAAAATGATAATGATAAAAAAGAATTTTGTCATAATACAGATTTTATAAATTATTTAAAAGAACTTATAGATAATGAAGAAATAGTTAATAAACCTATAAAAATAGAAGGAAGAATAGAATATTCAAGATATAAAAATAAAGAAAATAAAGAAGTTGAGAGTAAAAAATATGTACCACAGAGAATTACTTTACTTAATGAAGGGATTGAAGAAAAAGCTGAAGCTAATATAGAAATGTTATTTGATGAAAATTCTATATTAGAAGGTGAAACAGAAGAAATAATGATACTTAATGGTAAAGTTATACAGTATGATTCTAAATTAGGGAAAGACACTTTGTTTGATGAAAGTATAGAATTTGATTTTACAGGAAAAGGTACTAAAGCTATAGATACAATAAAATCTAAATTAAATCTAGGAGAAAAAGAAGTTGGAAAACTTAATAAAATAGGTTTAAAGGTTGATTTAATAAGAGGTTCTGAAGATGTCAGATTGACTAAAGAAATGCTTTCTGATGAAGAAAAAGATTTAGTTGATTTTGGTCTTATGACAATGGAAGAATTAGAAAAAGAAAAAGGATTAGGAAAAGGTGAATTTAGAGATAAAAAAATATTTAAAGGATTAGTTAAAGGTTATAGTACAGGTGCTATCTTGACTAAATTTAATGAAGAATATTTTTCTGCTAAAATGGATGATGGATTAATCGGAGAATTGTTTGGCGAAAATTCAGAAGTGATAAATGATGATTTACCGTTTTAATTTATTATAGTTGATACACAATTTTAAAAATAGGAGGAATAAAAAATGGCTTTTACAAGACCAAAAATAAATAGGGCAAGTAATAATATAAATAAATTAAGAATATATATAAGAGCAGTAAGAAAATGGGGAAAAACAACTCTGTTTAGAGATTATGTAGAATGTCTTTACAATGGGGACGCTAGTAAAGGACTTTTAGTTGGTGTTGGTTATGAGCATGGTTATGATATGCTTGATAACCTTAATGCACTTCATGTAGATACTTGGAAAGATTTAATAGAACTTAAAAACTGGCTTATATCTGAAAAAGGTAATGAACATAATATAGAAATAGTGGCATTTGATGTTGTAGATGAATTAATACCTATAGCTGAAAAAGAGGCTTGTAGGTTATCTCAAATAAAAATGAAAAAAAAATGTGAATCAATAAATAGTGCTTTTGGTGGATTGGTAGCTTAGTTCACCTAAAATCTCTCTAGCCTATAAATATAGGGTGTAACATTTACGTTAGGAACAATAGGAAATGATTGTTAGAAATGTTGCTAACGGGGGAAGCTGACCAAGTAAAGTTGAAGTCAATCCCGTAGGAAGTGCTAGAAATAGTAAACCTCTAACGACTATCCAATATCTACTGAATACGAGAAATACGATTCAAATGTAGTGAGGTTACATTCAAGGTGAAATTCCTTGTTTGGAAATGGGAGAATAGGTATTTTGGTAATAGAAATACTGAAAAGATATAGTCTGTACCCATAGAAATATGAGAGTAATACGTTGGTAAAGGTCAGGAAAAAGTTAAAGAATTAATAAAAGAATATTTTGCTGATTTAAGAAGTGCAGGATTTGGCACTTGGGCGATAGCACATACAAAAGATAAAACAATAAAAGAAAAAGGTATGAATGAGGATGAAGGTTATCAGGTGCTAACATCTAATCTATCTAATGCCTACGAATCTATTTTTGGGGATATATTCGATTGTGTTCTTACTGGATATGTAGATAAAACAATAACAGATGGAAGAATAACTTCTTCTGTTAGAAAACTTGCTTTAAGAGGTGATTCTTATATAGAAGCAGGTTGTAGATTTGCAAATAATTCTGTTCCTGAGTATATAGAATGTTGTGAAGATTCAAGAGATACTGCAAAATTACTTATAAAAACTCTTAAAGATGGATTAAAAGGTTCGAAATCTAAACCTATGTCAGATGAAGAATTTGAAACTTTAGCCAAAAAAGAAATGAAAGAATTTGCAGAACAGAAAGTTGAAGTTAAAGAAGAAATAGATAGGGATTCATTATTAAGCCTTATAAAGAAAAATATAAAAAATCAAGAAGTAGTTACTAAAATAAAAGAACTAATGGGTTCTGAAGGAGTTAGTGCAGTTGGGGAATTATCTGACGAAGCACTAAATGATATATCTAAATTAATATAGATAGAAATAAAGTAATTGTTATGTGAGGGTATATCAAATTTTTTGGTATACTCTCTAATAACAATTTAAGAAACGATTAAGGTGATTTAATGGCTAATGTAAAATGCAAACATTGTGGCAAAAGAGTAGATAAGAAAAATGCAATAAAAGAAGAATATATAACGAATACTTTGAAAATAGCAAATAGATACTTTTGCTCTGAAGAATGTAAGAAAAATTTTCATTATGATAAAACAATAAAAGTAGAATTTTATTCAAAGTGTTCAGAAATTTTAGGTGCAGAAATTACACGAAATGCTTATTTTAAAAAACGTATAAAAGAAATTGAAAATACGAAACTTATGTATACCTATGTTGATAGATATTTTGAAACTTTATTTGAAAGATTTAAATGTGAAATAAATAGGATAGAAAAAACTAAAACTATAAATCTTAATTATAAAATTGCTGTACTAATTAATATGATTAGTTACGGGATGACAAAATATGTTAATGATGAAATAGCGGAAAATTATAAAATTGAAAATGAAATTTTAAAAGATTATATAGATTATGAAAACTTAATGCCAAGAGGTAAACAAGTTAAACCTAGAAAAACAATATTTGACGAAGGAGATTAATATGAATAAAGGATTAATAGCAATAATGACTTTATTAGGTGTAGGAGTATTATTAGCACCTAGTTGCACAACAATAGTACCAGCAGGTCATGTTGGTGCAGTTTATGATAAATTAGAGCATGGCGTTCAGGATGAAGTTTTAACAGAAGGATTCCATATAAAAAGTCCTTTTGAAAAAGTTAAAGACTTCCCTATAAGTATAGAAACAATATATATGTCTAAAGATGATAGAGAAGGCTCTGAAGATGACGAATCTATAAATATAGCTTGTAAAGATGGAAGTGTAAATGCAGATTTAACATTTAGTTATAGATATGAAGCTGATAAAGTTCCTGATTTACAGAGAAAATATAGAGGTAGAGATGGTAATGAAATAGTTGATACTGTTCTTAGAGGTCAGTTAAGAACTTGGGTATCTGAGGTTACTAAAAACTATACAACTATAGAAGTATATATGGATAAGAGGGAAGAAGTAAACTCTAAATTAGTTGATTACTTCAATAAACGTGGAGAAAAATACGGAATAAGATTTGAAAATGTTTCTTTAGCAGAAGCTAGAGTTACTAAAGAAGTGCAGTTAGCTATGGAAAAAAGACAGAAAATATCTCAAGAATTAGAACAGCAGAAAATGAATCTTAAAAAAGCTGAAATAGCTAAAGAAGAAGAAAAACTTAAACAAGAAAGAGCATTAATAAAAGCACAGGGTGAACGTAAAGCTAATGAAGAAAAAGCTAAAGGTTTAACTGAAACAGTATTAAAAGAAAAAGCTATAGAAAAATGGGATGGTAAATTACCACAATCAACAAATGGTGGAACATTATTAATAAAATAATTAAAAATGAGAGGTGAACACTAAAATGGTTGCAACAGTTATGAATATATGTTTATCAATATTAATGGTAACAATAACATTATATATATGTTTCATATTGATAAAGAGTTTAAATATAAAAATAAAGAAGGATAAAACGGAGGAAAATAGAGTTGGAAAACGTGGAAATAAAAGTAATGAAAGTTAGCGAGGATGCAATACTTCCTTGCTATGCTCATTCTACGGATAGTGGATTTGATTTATATACAAGTGAAGATTATGTAATAAGTGCAAAAGGTACAGGTGCTATACCTACAGGTTTAAAATTTGAATTACCGAAAGGTTATGGAATTATGGTTCGACCTAGAAGTGGGAATACATTAAAAGGAGTTATAGGTACGTTTGAGCCAATAGTAGATGAATTTTGTCTTCTAATAGATGAAAACAAACATAAAATGGATATAAAAGTACAGATAGGAACTATAGATGAAAATTATAGAGGTGAAGTTAAAATACTTACAACTAATAATGAATTACATCCTGTATGTGTTCCAAAAGGTACTAAATTAGCTCAAGGGGTTATAGAAAAAATACCTAAAGCTAATTTTATAGAAGTAAATGAATTAAGTACTACCGATAGGGGCGAAGGAGGATTTGGGAGTACAGATTGTTAGGAGTGGTTAAATGTTTGTATCAGGAATACAAGAAAAGTACGATGAAAAATTACTTGAAAATAGAATGGTAGTAGAATCTTCTGTTATAGGTACAATTTATAAAGACTTTTTATTATTAAATGATTATGATTTAAAAGTTGAAGATTTTAAAACTACAGAAGGTAGATTTTTATTTAGTATGGCAAATAAATTAAATGAATCAAATATCAGTACTCTCACAGAATTTGATTTAATGAATAATTTTACTAAAGAACAACAAAATAAATTTAATGAATTAGGTGGATTTGAATTAATAAATTCTATGCAAAATAACTTGTCAATAGATAATGCGACAAAATATATAGATGATTTATATAAGGAAAATGCAATACTTCAATTAGTAGATGGTGGGTTTGATTTATTCAAAGAAGTCAATTTTAATGGAAAAAATGTTATTCCTTTTTATAAGTTTAAAAAATATGATTCGCAACAAGTTAAAGATTTCTATGATGATTATGTAAATCAAATTAGAACTTTAGATTTAAACAAAGGTATAGAAGAAGAAATGTTATCTATATCAGATGATTTTATAGATAGTTGTTTATCAGGAGAAGAATTAGGAACATTATTTAATGTTGCAGGTGAAGATGTCAATGGAAATGAAATATATGCTTTTCCTAAAATATCTAATGAAACAGGTGGATTTTTACACGGTTCTCTATCAATGTTAGCCGGTTATTCAAGTGTAGGTAAATCTACTTTAATTATACCAATAGTTATGGCTTTAATTCATAGAGGAGAAAAAGTATGTATTATTTCTAATGAACAGAAAATCAATCCTTTTCAAATGAATTTTTTAATGTGGATATTAACTAATAAATTAAAATATTATCACGTTACTAAAAAGAAAATGAGAGTTGGTGCTGGTGCATTAAATGATGAAGATATACGAATGATAAAAGAAGCTCAAAAAATATTTAATGAAGAATATAAAGATAAAATATATTTTGTTTCAATTCCTAGTACAAATATGAAACTTGCTAAAACTAAATTTAGAGAATATTGTCTTAGAAAAGGTTGTGGAGTGTTTATATACGATACATTTAAAATAGATTTTAATAGTGGCGATAAGGATAACTTTTGGATGTCACTTATAAGAGATTCAAGAGAATTATTTGAACTTGCTAAAAAATATGATGCTATAGGATTTGCAACTATACAATGTGCGAATAATACTTTAGGACAATTATTCTTAGATTCTTCTGTATTATCTAATTCTAAACAGGTTAAAGAAATTTTAGAAAATTTATATATAGTTAGGGATTTATATGCAGAAGAAATGGATAAAACATCAAGATATTATTGTAAACCTTATATAAATAAAGACAAAGGGAATGGTGTTTGGGAAAGAGAAGAAGTTAAGTTAGATGAAAAGAAAAGTTATAAAGTGTTATTTTTAGACAAAGTTAGGTCAGGCAAGAATTCTACAGCAGGTAATTATGCTATTATATTAGAATTTTATGGTGATACTGGGGCAATAAGAGAACTTTGTTATTGTATGCCGAAAAGAGCGAAATTAGGTATGTAATATGAGAAAGTTAAAAGAAACTATGTTATTGGGGGATAATGTAGAACGTGTTTTAGAATATTTTAATTATTATAAAATAAAAAGAGTGTCTAAAAACGAAGTAAGATGTGCTATAGATTCAGATGGTAACCCAACAGCGATAAGAATTAAATTAAATGAAAATTTATCTTCTACAGATTTTGTTAGAAATATAAACGGAGATATAATCACATTGATAATGTCTAATAGGAATTTAAAGTTTAAAGAGGTTATCAATGGAATAAAAGAAGTATTAGGTTTGTCTGATTTTCAATACCATAAATCTGACGTAACGTTTTTAACTATATTTAAAAGTATAGATAAAAAAAAAGAGATATCTAAAAAAATAGAATTAGATGTATATCCTGAGCAAATATTAGATGATTACTCTAAACAATGGAATATGAAATTTTTGAATGATAATATATCAATCGATGTTCAAAAGGAATTTGGAATAGGATTTGATGATGAAACGCAAAGAATAACAATTCCGTGGAGAGATTTTGAGGGTGAAATATGTGGAATAATGGGTAGAAGTAACATAGATAATGTTGAAAATAAATATTTACCCATTATTCCTTTTAAAAAAAGTGGTACTTTATATGGTTTCTCTGAAAATTATTTAGAATTATGTGATAATAACATATTTATTGGAGAATCAGAAAAATTTGTACTTCAATTAAAAACAATGGGTTATTCTAATGCTGTTGCATTAGGTGGCGATTCTCTTTCAGATGTACAAATAGAAGAATTACTAACTCTTAATCCTAAAAATTTAATTTTCTGTTATGATGAAGGATTAAATCCTAAAGTTATAAATAGTAATTTTGAAAAAATAAAAAGACATCTAGCATTTAAAAATATAGGAATATATTTGATATATGATAAAAACAATAAATATTTAAAGAATAAATGTTCTCCTAGCGATTTAGGAAAAGAAATATGGGAGAAGGTGAAAAGAGAATGTGTTCTGAAAATAAAAATATAAGAAAAATAGTAGTAAACAATAAAAATGGCTCTAAGATAGAAAAAGAATTTAAAGATAATAAGAGTGTTAATGAATATTGGCACTCTTTGATTATAGACTTAGATGATGTTGATACAATAGACTTTTTTACAAAAATTAATGGGGTCTATGTAAAAAAGGGAAAATATATTAAGAAAAAAGATTTAATGAAATTTTTATAAAAAGGAGTGCTTAATATGACTAATAAAGAGTTATTAGAAAAAATAGTAGAATCAGATGAATATTTTGATTCTATTTTAGAAAATGCAAAAGGTGGGAAATTATATGCTATACATAGTATTTGTCGGAAATATGAAATGGAAGATAAAGAATTGTTAGAAAGATTCTATGAAATAATAAATCTTGATGGTAAAGAATACTTATTAGAATTTATTGCTGATACGGATACTGTAGAAGTTTGTAAAAATCTTCGTAAATATGAA
Organism: Peptacetobacter sp. AB800; assembly: GCF_047807365.1. Lineage (NCBI taxonomy): Bacteria > Bacillati > Bacillota > Clostridia > Peptostreptococcales > Peptostreptococcaceae > Peptacetobacter > Peptacetobacter sp. AB800. The sequence continues at coordinate 106,679 of NZ_JBLOUI010000003.1, forward strand.
AATATATATGCTTTATATGATAACTCTGGAGCAATAATAATGTATTTTGCAGAAGATGTTTATATAGAAGATGATTTAGTAACAGATATAGATATAGAAGAATTAGAGGACTTATTTAAACTTAATTTAAGAGAAGTAGAGTTAGGCTTTAAATTTATGTAAGGTGATAAATATGAATAATAAAGAATTAATAGAAAAAATTGAAGAAATGGATTCTAATAAATATATTATGTTAGAAAATTTAGTCGAAGAAACTAATGAATATTATTTTAATTTAAAAAATAATAAAATAGAACATCAATTGCAACCAAGTATTTCTATAAAAATAAATGATGAAAAGTATGCAATATTTTATATAGGTAATACAGAAGAAAAGGTTGATTGTAAAAAAAATAAATATATGGAAATTTTTAAAATATATAAAAATAATGGTTATACTATTGATTTTATGTCTAATTTTGTAGCTTATGCAGGAAGAGATGTTTATAAGTGGAAAAACTATTCAGGAGTTTTATATTGTCAACTTGAAGAAGTTGAAAGAATAGAAAATATTTATAATGGTTGGAGGTATAAAGATGAAAAATAAAGAATTGATATTTGAGATAGGAGAATTAAATTCTATTGATGAAATTGATTTGAATGAATTAGTAGATATAGCTAGTTATTCAAATAAAGATGAATATGAAGCTGTAGTTTTTGATGGAATAGAGTATAGAGTATTTTTTGAAACAGAAGTTTATGAAAATACTCTAGAAGTTGATTATAGAATATCTACTGAAATTTTTAGAGTTGAAAATATGAAAAAAGAAATAATATGTTATATTGGTAGAAATGTTGAAAATAGATATATATCTTGCGAAGAATGTTACGAAAGAGAATATTTAGACCTAAGAGAAATTAAACCATTATACAAAGTAGTTCAAGAATGGAGATTTGCAGATGAATATGGAAGAACTAAATAAGGTTGTTATGTTATTAAACGAAGGTGACAAATATATAGATAAAGATTTAACCTTTGAAAATTTTAAAGAAAGGTAATACAACATATCTTTCCTTGAAGAATTTCAGAAATCTTGTAACGGAGAAAGTATTTGTGAATTTTTAGAGATATATGAAGTGTTTAAAGGTTTTAATGTTATTGGATACATAGGTAGAAAAGTTATAAGAACTAACTCAGAAGTCATATTTGCAATAAAATTTAAAAAGCAAAAGAAAATTAAAAAATTGTAATTGATTAGAGTTTAGAAAATGACGAATAAATTAATAAAAATTATAGAAAAAAGTTAGATAATGATAGTTTAGATGAATATAGAGATTAGTTGAAAATTGTAAAACTTTATATAGAACAAAATTATCCATTATTTTAGTTGATACTTGATTTTTAAAATATAGATGAAAGGGTGATAAATTGCATTATTTTGGTGGGGAAAAGTAGATTAAGTAAAGACATTACAAATGTACTTAATTCTAATTTAAAAGAAGAACAAACATTTGTTGATTTATTTTGTGGTAGTTGTAATATTATAGAAAAAATAGAGCCAAATAGAATAAGAATCGCAAATGATAAACATAAATATCTTATAGAAATGTGGAAAGCTTTACAAAATGGTTGGATTCCACCTAATGATATAAGTGAAGAAGAATATAAATATATAAGAGAAAATAAGAATGAAAATATGGCTTTAACAAGTTTTGTTGGATTTGGATGTTCATATTCCGGTAAATGGTTCGGTGGATATGCTAGAGATGGTAAGGGTAAGAGAAACTATGCTGATGAAGCTAAGAGAGGTATAGAAAAGAAATTAGACAATTTACATTTAGTTAAATTTGAAAATAAAGATTATAAAGATGTTGAAATTCCGTTGGGAAGTCTTGTATATTGTGATATACCATACGAAAAGAAATTAGGATATTGCAAAAAAGAGGTTGGGGAATTTAATCACGATGAATTTTATAAATGGGTTGACGATAACAAGAATAAATATGATTTTTATATAAGTGAATATAAAGAAAATATTAGAGAAGGATTTGAAATTATTTGGGAAAAGGAGTCTAAAACCGGTGTAAAAAGAAATGGGAAAAATATTGATACTATAGAAGTATTGATAAAACCAATTATATAAATTAATAATTTTATGAGGTGATTTTATGAAATATAAATTTGTTGGAATTATGAGTTTTATAGCATTTATAATTCTATTTATATTATATTTAATATCAATTTATAGATAATTAAATTTAGGGTTATACTTAATTGTATAACTCTTTTTTTATACTTGATACTCTATTTTGAATATGATATAATATAAATATAGATTTAAAAAAAGTATCTGCAACCGTTGATACTCAATTCTTAAAATTTAAAAGGTGGTGTATGAATGAATAAAGAAAAATTTTCATTTTCTAAATTAGATACATTTAATACTTGCCCTAGAAGTTATTATTTAACTTACATTAAAAAAGTAGAAAGGGAAGAAAATGTATATGGTTTTTTAGGAAGTTCTTTCCATGATTGTTTAGAAAAATTACAGAAAAAAGAAATAACAATAAAAGAAGCAAAAGATAAATTTTTAAATGATATTTCTACTACTGAAATATTTGAAATGGAATTTCCTACAGAAAAATCTAAAAAAAAATATATAGAATGTCTTATGGCTTATCTTGATAACTACGAAAGATTACCTATAGATAATTTTGAAACAGAGGAATATTTTGAATTTGAAATCGAAGGAGTTATTATGAGGGGTTATATAGATTTATATTTTATAAAAGATAATAATATCTATGTACTAGATTATAAGACTTCTTCTAAATTTAGTAAAAATGATTTAGAGAAAAAAGAAAAACAGTTAATACTCTATGGTATGTATTTACAAGAGAAATATCCTGATAAAAATATAGTTTATCTTGGATTTGATATGTGCAAATATTTTGTTAATAAAAGAGGAACTTTAAAAACTAGAGATACACAAGAAGAATCTTATGGTAATGCTTATGTTGAAGTAAAGTTTACTGAAGAAAAAAAAGAAGAATTAGTAGATTACATAGACTTGATAGTTAAACATATAGATATTTGTGATAAAGAGGATATAAGATGTTGGAGTAAAAATATAAATAAATTCTTCTGTGATAATCTTTGTAGTGTAAAAAAATATTGTAATTAGGAGATATAAAAATGAATGAAATTATTAGAAAAATTAAAGAAATATTTTTAAATATAACAAATAAAGATGAATTATCAGAATGTGAACTACTTTTAATTTCAGATAAATTAAATTCATTAATCAAAGAAATTGAAAATTTAACAAAAATAAATGAAATAGAGGAAATAAAAAGAATAATTATCGATTATTGTTATGACTTAGAAGAACCTTGTAATAACTGTGTAATTTCAAAAATATGCAATAGACGTGATACATTTCCGGTATATCGTTGGACTAGAGATGATATAAAAGAAGCATATAAACTTATAAAAATAAATGAATATAAAGGATAGGAGATAATTATGGAATATATAAATTATCATAAACACTCTTGTTACTCAAATATAAGAACACCTGATTCAGCTGAAAAAATAATAGATTATATAAATAGAGCGAAAGAATTAAATTCTAATATATATTCTACTGTCGAACATGGATTTCAAGGGAATATATTTGATGTAATAAGTTTATGCGAAGAAAATAATATGAACTATATATTTGGTGTGGAAATGTATTATGTACCAAGTTATGACGAAAATTTAGAAGGTAAAAAAGATAAAAGTAACAATCATATAATTGTTATAGCTAAGAATAATGAAGGATTTAAACAAATAAATAAAGCATTGTCTATAGCTAATACAGATGGTTATTATTATAAACCTAGAATAAATGATGATATATTATTCAATCTTTTCAAACCTAATGATGTAATTATAACTACTGCGTGTATTGCAGGAATAGGTGCTAGAAAAGATTATAAAGAATTAATATCTAAATTAAAGGATAGATTTGGTAAAGACTTATATCTTGAAGTGCAAAGTCATAATCATATTGCTCAGATAAATCACAATAAGAGAATGGTTAAATTAGCTAAAGAATATGATATAGAATTAATTCATGCTAATGATTCACATTATATAGATGAAGAAGGAGAAAAGTATAGAGATATATTTTTAAAAGGTAAAGAGATGTTTTATGGAGATGAAAATAGTTTTCAATTAGATTATCCATCTTCAGAAGAAATATTAGATAGATATAAAATTCAAGGTGTATTAACCAAAGAAGAATCTCTTAGAGCCTTAAATAATACGCTAGTATTTAAAGAATGTATTAATGTAGCAAATATAGATAAAAAAATAAAATTACCTTCTGTTTCAGATAATCCTACTCAGGAACTGAAGAATATAATAAATAAAGAGTTTAGAAATAAAGGTTTTGATAAATATCCAAAAGATAAAAGACAAATTTTATTGAAAGCCGTAAGAGAGGAAATGCAGACTATTACAGATACAAAAATGGAAAATTACTTTATAATGGACTATAAAATCTGTAAATTGGCTCAAGAAAAATATGGAGGACTACTTACTAGGACGGGTAGAGGTAGTGCAGTTAGTTTCTTAATAAATCATCTACTTGGTCTTACTGAAATTAATAGAGTATTTGCACCTGTAACATTATATCCTTCTCGATTTATGAGTGCTGAGAGAATACTGAAAGCTAATAGTTTACCCGATTAACAAAAAAATAATTCTGTATATGTAATATTTATATTTAAGAGGTGATATTATTTTAGAATATAATGAATTAATAAAAAATAATAAAATAGTCATAAATAATAAAACATATATAGGATTAGAAAAATATGGTCGCATTATATAGTGATATATAATGAAAACCTCGAATATCAGAGAACACCCTTAGAGTTTCAATTACTAAGCATTAGAGAAATCAAAATGTGGCTAGTCTAATCAGCTAGGTATAGTAAAAAGATTGAAAATTGGGCAATTCTGAGAGATAGTCCTAAGTCTTAATATTTTAATTTAAGATATGGAAAGCTCGCAACGACTACCAAGAGGTATCCGAGATAATATCAACGATAATGGTATAGTCTACTCCCCTAATAAATATCGGGAAACCGAGGGTATAAAGGATAGATTTAAACACATCTGACCAAGAACCATTTATAAAAGCTACAGAAGAATTAGTTGGTAAAGAAAATTGTGCTTGGATGTTGTCATATAAACCATTACAAGAAAAATCTGCTTTTAGATTATATTGTAAAGGAATAGGATTAAATATTTCTCAATATGATTCGGTATCTAAAGATTTAGATTTATATAAAGAAGATTCTAAATGGAAAGATATAATAAAAAAATCTAAAAAGTTTGTAGGAGTTATAGAAAGTATTTCTCCTTCACCTTGTTCTATGGTTATATATGACAAAGATGTTTCTGAAGAAATAGGACTTATAAAAACAACTGATAAAATATGTTGTTTATTAGATGGCTATAACTGTGATAAATATAAATATCTAAAAAATGATTATCTTAAAGTTGAAGTTTGGAAATTAATACAAAGAGTTTGTGAAAAGGCAAATATACCTATACCAAGCATAATAGAATTAGAAAAAAAAATAGATAAAAAAACTTGGGATATATATGCAAATGGTATTACTTGTACTATAAACCAAGCTGATTCAGATTTTTCAAAAAATTTAGCAAAAGAATATAATCCTAAATCTGTTGCAGAAATGTCTGCTTTTGTAGCTTCAATTAGACCGGGATTTTCTTCATTACTAAATAATTTTATAAGAAGAGAAACATATACAACAAATGTTCTTGAGTTAGATGAATTACTAGAGGATTCTTTCCATTATTTAATGTATCAGGAATCTATAATGAAATATTTAATATGGTTAGGAATAGAGGAATCTAAAACTTATGATATTTTAAAAAAGATAGCTAAGAAAAAATTTAAACCTGAAGAATTAGAAGAATTACATAAAAAATTGAAATCTAATTGGAAAGAAAAAATTGGTTCTGAAGAAAATTTTGAAGAAACTTGGCAAGTTGTAGAAGATGCTTCGAGATATTCTTTTAATGCAAGTCATTCTTTAAGTTATGCCTATGATTCAATTTATTGTGCATACTTAAAAAGTCATTATCCGTTTGAATACTATGCAGAAGCACTTAATATGTATTCAGATGATACAACTAGAACTGCTAAAATGACAAATGAATTAAAGTATTTTGATATTAAATTACAGAATCCTAGTTTTATAAATGCTGACTATAATTACTCAATAGATAAAGAAAATAGAATTATATATAAGGGTATGAATAGTATAAAATATCTTAATGAAAAATGTTGCAAAAGAATATCTGAGTTATCAAAGAATAAACCAAATGATTTTATAACATTATTAAATGAATTAAAAGGTTATGCTAATTCAAGACAAATAGATGTTTTAATAGGTTTAGGTTTTTTTGAGTATTATGGAAAATCTAATAAATTAAGGGATATAGTTAAATTATATGACAATGTATATTCTAAAAAACAATTTAAGAAAGAAAAGATAAAAGATTATGAAGATATGTTTAGAAAATATTCAAATGTAGAAACAGAAAAAATATTTAAAGATGTAGATTTAGACAATCTTTGTAATGAATTATCAGATAAATATATAGAAAATACAGATATATCAAATAGAGAAAGGGTAGAATACTTCTTAGAATATACAGGAACTTGCGACTTGAAGTTTAGTAATGTTGGGAAATGGAATTGTGTTCTTATGGAAAAACCAACGAGATATAAAAGATATTCTAAGATTAAACTTTATAATTTATTAATGGGTAAAAGTCACGAATTTAAGATATCTAATGATATTTTAGATGAAAATAAAATAAATGTTTATGACCTAATTAATGTCAGCTATATAGAAAAGAAGCCAAAATCTAAAAAAGTGGGTGATAAATGGATAAAAGACCATAACGATTTAGATTGCTGGTTAATAGATTATGAGATATTAGAAAAATCAAATGTTTAATAAAATTTATAGAAGAAAAGAATATATAATATTTAGAGTTAGAAATGGATATGTAGTTCAAAATACTAAAAAGAAATTTGAAGAAGGTCATACTCATATAAAAAATTACAATATGGCAAAGAAATTAATAGATTTATCTATTAAAAATGAAGTGCCTAGAAACACTAAGAATACATATATTTTAGAAAGTTTATATCGTATTTCAAATAATGTTGAATATAAGGAGAGAATAAAAAATGAACAAGAAAAAACAAACAATAATAAGCATAGCTATGGCAACAATGTTGTTGGGTAGTATGAGTTATGAAATAATTAAAGAAAAAGAACAAATAGATAAATTAAATAACGAAAAGAAAATTATGATAGAAAAATACGAAAAAGAATATGATATGCTTAATAAAAAATATAAAGATTCACAGAAAGAATTAGATTATTATAAATCAGATGAATATATTGAAAGTATAAAGTTATCTAAGTTGCAGAAAGCTACAGGGCTAGATGTAAAAGGATATTATAAGGAAAATTTTAAATTCACTTATTATACTGCTTTACCTTCTGAAAATGGTGGATATACAGTTACTTGTAATGGTGAGCCATTAAGAGATGGAATAGTAGCTAGTAACTATTATCCTCAAGGAACAAAGTTATATATAGATGGAAAGGTTTATACGGTAGCAGATAGAGGTAGTAGCAGATTCAATTCACCTAATAGACTAGATGTGTTTGTTGGTAAATATGGTGGTGAATCTTCAGGGGAATATTTAAAAAGGGTAAATAATATGGGTGTTAAGAATACAGAAGGTTTTGTTTTAGAAATTTAAAATAAATTATCACTTGATACTCTATTTTGAATGTGATATAATATAAATATAGAGAAAGATTTGTTTATCTTTCTCTTAAAATATTATAAAAGGAGAATAAAATGAATATATTAGAAGCGATTAAAGTAATGAGAGAAGGTAAGAAGGTAAAAGGAAAAACTTGGCACGAAGGATATTACTGTTTCTATGATAAGATTATAAATACATTCGTTTTATATGATTTAGAATTTGATAATTTAAAAGAACTTACTATAGAAGAATTTACTGATTTAGATGGGTATCATTTAGTAGAAGAATTAGAAAAATTAGAATATGAAATAGTTGAATAATATAATATTAAATATAAAAATTAAAGGACTGAAATAAATGGCGTATATAGATTATGGTGTGTTAATTAAAAAAATAAACAAATAATAAAAGAACATGATGATATGATTACTTTAGATAATGGAATTAATATTGGGTTTTATTATTTGAATATAACTATAGGAAATAATGAAGATTACCATAAAGATTTATGGTTTTGTGATTTAGAATCTTATACAGCAAAATATCCGTATGAAAAGTATAGAATGAAAAAGAATATTTATGGAATAAAAATAGATTCTAAAAGAATAGATAATAAGGAAAGATACTATACAATAATCAAATATAAAAATGATTTATATGAAGTTATTCACGGTTGGGGTATAGATGAAAATTTTGATTTAATTTATAGCAAGACTAATAAATTAATGAGTAAATTAAATAGATTTATGAGAGATACAACTAATTTAAAATAATAGGAGGTAAAAATGAGAAGGATAAATCAGTATTTTATTTGTAAACCTAATACACCTGTAACAAAAGAATTAGATAAATATTATGAAGAAACAAATAAAAATTTAGAGCTTATGAGAGAAATTGCAGAAGAAATAGGTATAGAAAGTGAAGAAATTGCTTTTTCTTATTGTGGTGATTTTTGTTTTATTCCTACAGATAAAGATTTAGAAAAATTTAAAAATCAAATATCTAAATATAGTAGAGGATATTATAGATTCAAAAGGAATACTAAGATATATAAATTTATAGAAGAAAAATATAAAAAACGGAATATACATTTACCTAAAGTTATGTTAAAGAAAATATTGAATATACATGATGATAGAGAGTTTTGGTTTGGGAAATCAGATATATCTTGTGGGTTTATGAAATATGAAGATACTTACTTATTAGAAATAGATACGCATATAATAAATAGTGATTACTTAGAAGAACTGACAGCTTCGGATTATTATAAAATATCAGAAAGATTAATAGAAAAATCAAATAATAAATAGGTTAGAAAGGAAGTAAATTAATGATAGTACAGCAAATACGGAATTCAAAAAACGATGAATTTTATACACCTAAATATGCTATAACACCATTATTGAAATATTTGAAACCTAAGAGTAATATATGGTGTCCTTTTGATAAAGAAGAAAGTTTATATGTAAAAATATTAAGAAAACAAGGACATAATGTAATAGCAACACATATTTGTAATGGGGGGACTTCTTTAAGTTTTCTAAAGAAGAAATAAACAATTGGAATTTAGATTATATAATATCTAACCCACCTTATTCTATAAAAGGTGATATATTGCAAAGATTATTTGAATTGGAAATACCATTTGCTATGCTTGTTGGTGTAGTAGGTTTATTTGAAAGTCAAAAGAGATTCGATATGTTTAAAAATAATACGTTTGAAATAATGTATTTGAATAAGAGAGTTTCTTATTTTAAAGATTATAATGATTTGAAACCTGCTTTAAATCCACCGTTTTCAAGTGTATATATAACATCAAATATATTACCGAATAGAATAGTTTTTGAAGAAATAGATAAAAAAGATTTAGTTTAGTTGATACACAATTTTAAAAATAAAATCAGATTTTTATCTACATTATGTATTGCACAATAGCTATTTATAGCACCTTTATCTATTTCACTAAATGCTAATAATTCATATTTGATTTTTAAATTTTCTAATGCTTTTTCAAAAGCACCTATTCCTGAGAATAAACTTACTACTTTTAATTTCTTTTCCATTAAATTCCTCCATAAAAATCTGAATTTAGGTGATATAACTCAGATTGATTTAGATAAATTTAATGGATTAGAGGTAGATTTATTAACTCACGGTTCACCTTGTCAGGACTTTAGTATAATTGGCAAAGGTGTAGGTGGGGATGAAGGATGTAATACAAGAAGTTCTTTAATGTGGAACTCTGTTGAAGTAATTAAAAGATGTAAACCTAAAGTTGTTATTTGGGAAAATGTTAAAAATGTATTATCAAAAAATAATATACATAATTTTGAAAAATATTTAGATAACTTAAAAAACTTAGGATATACAAATCATTATAAAGTACTAAATTCTAAAGATTTTGGTATTCCGCAAAATAGAAAAAGAATATTTGTTATATCAATATTAGATAATCAGATAGATTTTGATTTTAAAAATTTAAAAGAAATAAAAATGAGAAATGTATTTGATTATTTAGAAAATATTAAAAATGAAAAATATATAATAAAAGGCAAAATGTTAGAAAAAGTAGAAACTCATTGTAATTCTAATTATAAATTAAAAATAATAAGGGAATGTGTAAATACTATTTCTACAAAGCAGGATAGAAGTCCTAATGCCGGTATAGTTGATTTAGGAGAAGGTAGATATAGATTACTTACCGAAAAAGAATGTTTTAGATTAATGGGTTTTAGTGATAAAGATTATAAATTAGCAGAAAGTGTTAATAAAGGAAAAGAAAGATTTAAAAATGGTAAACTTTATAAACAAGCAGGTAATAGTATAGTTGTAGATGTTCTTATGGCTATATTTCAAGAATTGTATTTAAAGGAGTAAATATTAAATGAATAAAGATAATACTTTTTATTTATTAATAGTAGGTAGTAGACAAAGTGCCTTTACTACAAGTAGATATTTTGAATTATTTACTGATTGTGTAGATAAAGTATTAGAAAACCAAAAGAATAAAGAGATAATAATAATTCAAGGTGGTTGCCCTACAGGTGGTGACTACCTTGCTAGAAAATATGCTTTAACTAAAGGATATAAATTAGAAGAATTTCAAGCAGATTGGGATAAATATGGCAAATTTGCCGGATATATTAGAAATAAAGAAATGCACGAATATATATCAAAATATTCTAATCGTGGAGTATTTGCTTGGTGGGATGGAAAAAGTAAAGGTACTGCACATAGTTTTGAATTAGCTAAAAAATATCATAATCCTATTAGAATTTATAATCTTTTTGAAAGAAAATGGATATAAGGAGGTACAAAATGAATATAATAATGAGAAAAAAGGCAGAAAACACAGAGATAGAATTTTTAGAAAGAGATAATTCTTTAAATTGGTTTTTATCATTAGTAAATTTACTTGATGATATAGAAAGTATAGAATGTATAGATTCAAAAGAATTGAAAGAAAAAACTTATTTTAATAATTCATATCTTACAGTTCTTGCAGATGAAATAGAACCTGAAAATAGACCTTTAAATTTATTTGCAAGTAATTTATGTAATAAAGAAGTTAGAGGAGATGTTCTTATTTGTAAGATAATAGAAGATGAAACAATAGAAGTAGGTTTTGATATTGTAGGATTTAATTCTATAGAAGAAGCTAAATTATACTTAAACAAATATAAAGAGGAGAAATAATATGATAGAGATAAAAAGAAATCCTAATGGAGATACAAGAACTGCTACAAAAGATGTAACATTTGAAGAATTTAGAGAAGCAAATAAACAACATATATTAGACGTTATGAATACTATGACTATGTTAAGTAGTGCATTAAGAAAACGTGCTTACAGACACGATTTTACTAAAGTAATAAAAAAAGAAAAATTTTATAAAGATTTTAAAGATACTTTAGAAAATGGAATAAACTTTGTAGAAGGTGAATGGTATCAGGAGCATATAAATAAAGAAAGACATCATCTTACTTCTAAATGTCCTGAAGATGTAAATTTAATAGATGTTATTGAGATGATTTGCGATTGTGTTTGTGCAGGACTTTCTCGAAGTGGTGAAGTTAGAGAATTAGAAATAACAGATGAGATATTAAAGAAGGCAGTTAATAATACAGTTGAGTTATTAACTAGTAATATAGAGGTTATAGATTAATGGATAATGAAGAATTTGATTTAAAAGAAATTATTGTAACTTGGATATGTTATAGTGTCGTTCTTATTTGTTCATTTTTAATATCTGAAATAATACACATAACAATAGGAGTTGAATATACGTTTTTAGGTACATTTAGTATAGTTGTGTTTACTCAGATATTAATAATAATATATAGAATAATTTTTGAAAATCGGGAATTAACATTGGAAAATATATTAAAAATGAATACAGAAGCAGGTTTAGATTTAATTAAATTCTTGCTTATATGTTTAATATTTTTTGGTGTTTTTAAACTACCTATAACAATATTGAATTGTATTGCAATAGTTTGTTTATTTACTATAATATTAATGTTTATTTAGGAGGTAATAATGATTGAATATCCAAAAGTTAGAAGATACTCAAGTATAAGAAAATTAAATAATATGTTTAAAGAAACAGATTTAATTGAAGTTTCAGAAAAAATAGATGGTGCTAATGCTAGTTTTTGTAAGGATTTAACAAAGAAAATAGGGGTAGCTTGTTATTCAAGAGAAAATGAAGTTACAGAACAAGACCATCTTAATGGGTTTTATAAATTTATAAAAGAAGAAGTTGCACCAAACATAAGATGTCTAAATCCTGATTATATTTATTTTGGAGAATGGCTTACTAAACATAGACTAAGATATAAAAAAGAATGTTATAACAAGTTTTATTTATTTGATATATATGACGAAAAAAATAAAAGATGGCTAACAACAAAAGAAAAGAAAGATACAATAAAATATAGTTTAATGAGAATTTTTATAAAAAATTTAGAAGTTGTTCCTATGACAATTATTCCTTATTCTGATTTTAATAGAAATTATGAATTGAATAAAGAAATATATGAAAATATATTACCTCAAATTAATGATAATCCTGAAGGTTTTGTTTTTAAAGCATACGATAAAACATATCAAGATGAACCATTATTCTTTAAAGTTGTTAATCCTATATTTGAAGAAGTAAAAGCGACACCTAGGGCGAAGAGTAATGAAGTTATTTTGATGGAAAGTATATGTACTGAAAGTAGAATATATAAAATAATACTTAAATTATTAGATGCAAATACTATATCTGATGAAGATTTATTTGTAGAAAATATGAGTTTATTAATGAAAATAATAATTCCTAAAGTATTGGAAGATATTTTAGAAGAAGAATCAGACCTTATAGAAGAATGGAAGTCAAAAGGACTTATAACAGATAATAAAGTTGGAAAATCTGTAGGTAAAATAACACCTAAGTTTATAGTTAAATTTATAGAAGGATTAGATTAGTTATGAATATAAAAATAGCTAAAAAAATAAGCAATATACAAAAAAATAGATTAAATAATTATAGTATTAAAAAGGCAAGAAAATTTATAAATTCTGAGATTAGAAAATCTGCATTAGATGGAGAATATTCAACAACAATATGTTTAGGAACATATTTAGATGATTTTAAAAAGACAGTTAAAGAACAAGAAAATTATTATAAAGAAAAAGGATTTGATGTAGAATTGATAACCTCTGAAAATCAATTTTATTCTAAAAAATATTCTATAAAAATATCTTGGAATGACTAAAAATACAATTTGATACCTAATTTTTAATAAAAATAGTATTTTTAGAAAATACTAATCTCTAAAATGCTAGAAAATGTGGTGTTTTAGAGATTGGATTCTTAAATAAAATTGTCATTTTATTGTGAAATAATAATAATGGGAGGTTATTAACGTGAAGGAATTTTTAGTAGGATTACCTATAACTTTAATAGGTTTATTATTAATATTTGTACCAACAATAATATTTGGAGAAATATTTTTGAATATATTAGCAATAATTTTGTTAATAGTTGCATTAGTAATGTTTTCTTGGATGATTGGAAGTGAAATATTAGATAAACAATTTAAAAAGGAGAAAGATATGAATATATTAGAAGCATTTAAAAAAATAGAGCAAGGAGAAAAAGTTAGACCTGTTGAGTAGGGAAAAGAAAATTATGAAGGAAGTGAAATGTATCTTTATAATCGTTTATAACAAGGAACAAAAAAATAAGTGACGGACTAGATGATTGGGATATGTTAGATATTATAGAAGCATATCAAGAATTAAATAAGTAATATTATAACTTTATTGAAAGAGGTATATTTATGACATTAATAGATGCTTTGAAAAAATTAAAAAATGGAAAGAAAATAAGACACAAAAAATGGAATGAGAAATATTATTTTTATGCAAATAAAGAAGGTTGTATATATGATAGTTGTGGTCGATTTAAAGAAATAATGATAAATGAGATAAATGATTTTACAGATGATAATTGGGAGATATATGACGAGAAAACTTTAAAAGAAAAAATGTTTGATTTATCATCTTATTGTTTTTGGTTTAAATCTGCCGAAGGTGGATGTCAATTATGTAGTATTAAAGAAGAATGTTTAGAAAATAAATATTCCATAGATTTGCATACTCAACTTTTATTAGAGGGTAATGAAAATTTAAGTGAGGAATTAATTAATAAATGGCATGAACAACTAGTTGATGAAGGAGAGATAAAGTGAAATTAAAACATAATTATAAAGAAATACTTAAAAAGAATGGATTTGAAAATGCAGAAATAGAAAAGTTTTCTTATGGTAATGCTTTAGATAATATAAAAATTCCTATAAGTGATTTTATAAATAAATATTTATCCGAAGGTAAATATAAGATTACTAATATTATATTAAATAAATATTTTAAAAATATTAAAATAGATTTTTATAAAAAAGATTATATAAATTATTGTAATGATTATTTTAATAGTTATGATGCAATTTACTTTACAAAAAATGATAATTCATATAATACAGGTAATGAAGAATTACTAGAAATAATAATAAATGAATTAAAAACTTATAATTTAATTGAATCATCAGAAAGTTATATTAAATTGTTAAAAGAATTTGAAAATCTATATTATTCTCAAGACTTTTACTTCTTTGATAATTTATCAAATTTTATTAAAACTATATCAGAAGAATTTGATGAGCATATATATGATGCTAAAGAAAAATTCTATGATGATTTGAAAGAATTAATATTTATAGATGAGGAATAAAATATGAATTATAAACAAATACAAATAAAAAAATTAAGAAAAGAATATCCTAATGCAAGTAATCATGGACTTAATGAAATTTTTAAAATAATAGAAAACAACAAAGATAGAGAAGATTTGCTTTTAAAAGATAAAATTATTATATCAATTTTTTCAAATAAAGATTTTGAAAAATTTTTGTTTAAATTATAAATAATAGAATATTTGAAAGGAGGTGATTCCATTGGGATATTAAATATATTAATAGAGATATTGGTTCTTTCCTCAATTCTCTAGCTATAGCGAGTATTATACTAAATAAATTCTAAAGAAAGGTGTTGGTCGAATGATAAGAGTAATTAAAAGAGATTGTAGTATATCAGACTTTAATAAAGACAAGATTACAATAGCCATAGAAAAGGCTATGAAAAATGGAAGTGGTATATATGAACCACAAATAGCAAAAAATATATCAGATGATATAGAAAATGAATTAAAAGAGGTTGCAGAAGTTTCTATCTATAAAATAGAAGAAATGGTATTTGATAAATTAGTTGAATACAATCAGAAAGAAACAGCTAGAGCTTATGAAAGTTATAGAACTGTTAGAGAAATGCAACGTAAAGAAAATACTACTGATGATAGTATAGAAGGATTGATAAAAAGAACAAATAAATCAGTACTTAAAGAAAATTCTAATAAATCGGCAAATGTTGCTTGTACTCAAAGAGATTGTGCGACTTGTTGCAATTTGAAAAGAATTGCCTAGTTAGTTGATAAAATTCAAAAAAACTAGAACTGTTATCATGATTAGTAGAATGATAGGGTAACGCCTTGAAATGCTAACCTAAAGGACGACTAGCGTAATATTGAGTGAACAATATTGGGTTAGAAGCTCGTCATCATTGCCTTGGCTACACCGTAAATATTAAAGTGAACAGTATACGAAATGCGAACCAGAGGTGGTCGAGTGTAGTATGGGTATAAGGTCTATAAAATATCTATGGTTAGGATGTAGATAACACTACTGACGAAATTGGGAATGTACGGGTCTAAAGCTGGGTTATTTAGAAATGAATAAGACACAATAAAGTGTCGTGAGTGTGGATTAGTAAAAATGGTCTCTATGAACATCCATATAATGTTACAGGCATTATCAAGCTCACAGGCTCAAACTGATGACCTAAGGATATTATGTAAAGATAATGATAATGGAACAAGGGAAGCTTAAGATATGGAGGTTTCACTGCCAAAGAAATAGTGGTAAGGAAAGCTAACAAGTATAACT
>NZ_JBLOUI010000004.1:0-90877 GCF_047807365.1 Peptacetobacter sp. AB800
GCTACTGATCGTCGCCTTGGTGGGCCGTTACCCCGCCAACAAGCTAATCAGACGCGGGTCCATCCTGTACCGAAAAATCTTTGATATAAAAGTCATGCGACTCTTATATATTATCCCGTATTAGCATACCTTTCGGTATGTTATCCGTGTGTACAGGGCAGGTTACCCACGCGTTACTCACCCGTCCGCCGCTCTCTCCGAAGAGATCGCTCGACTTGCATGTGTTAGGCACGCCGCCAGCGTTCATCCTGAGCCAGGATCAAACTCTCAAAATAAAATTCTTCGAATTTTATATCGCCAACAAATTTTTCGCTAATGCTCAAAATTCCGTTGCTCAAAATAAAATCAGTTTGTTATATCCGCTCAGATGTTATCTCAAAATATCTGGCATGGTTTGTATGGCGTTCGAACTGTTCGTTCGAACTAAATATATCTGCTGTTCAGTTTTCAAAGTTCATCTAAAGTGGTGGACCATCAGGGACTCGAACCCCAGACCTACCGGTTATGAGCCGGGCGCTCTAACCAACTGAGCTAATGGTCCACTATATATTGAATATGGTGCCGAAGACCGGAATCGAACCGGTACGGGAGGATAAGTCCCGCAGGATTTTAAGTCCTGTGCGTCTGCCAGTTCCGCCACTTCGGCACATATACGTGGCTACGTCCTACTCTCCCAGGGGCCTTCGCCCCAAGTACCATCAGCGATAGAGAGCTTAACTTCTGTGTTCGGAATGGGAACAGGTGTATCCTCCCTTCTATAATAACCACATATTTTTCAGTTGTTACAACGACTTATCGCCGTTGCAAGTATTATATTACCATCTTCTCTATTAATCGTCAATACTTTTTTAAAACTTTTTTCAAATTTTTTAAAAGCTTATTTTACGATAATCTCGAACTGATGAAATATATTCTATAATAAAAAAGGACCAATGTAAAGTATTAATTTTAATTGGTCCATATTTTTATATAATAAATCTATTAATCATTTTAAAATTATTTATAATCTTTTTCAAATTCATTAACAGCATCCATTAATGTAGTTGCCACATATGCTGAAGCAGGTCCACCACCAAATGCTATAGCTACACCAGCTGCTTCTAATATTTCTTCTTTTGTACAACCAGCTTTAAATGCATTATTTACATGTCCTACTATACAGTATTCGCATCTACTGAAAGCTGCTATACCTACTGCTATAAGTTCTTTAGTTTTTAAATCTACAGCTCCATCTGATAAAACTGCTCCTGCAAACTGTCCAAATCCCTGTGCTATTTCTGGTTTATTTGCAGCGAAATCTGCCATACCTTTTGCTGTTGCTTCTGCCATTGCTCTTACATCTTTCATAGTTAGAACCCCCTAAAAATTATAATCTCTATCTATGAAATTACCACTTGAAAACCTTATTTTCAATACTTTAACCAAAGTATAGTTTTAAATTATAATACTTCTTTCATATATAGACAAAAACTTTTATTCTTTTATTAAATTAATATTTGAACAAAAAAATAAAAAGTGCTACTCAAAAATTGAATAGCACATGCAAAATTTCTATATTTTTTCGTATTCTTTTCTTAATTTTTCTACTACCTTTTTTTCTAATCTCGATACTGTCATCTGTGAGATATTAAGTTCTGTTGCTATAACAGACTGAGTCTTATTATGGAGGAACCTATCTTCTAAAATCTTAACCTCTAACTCATTTAAATTCTGCATAAATCTATTGAGAAAATCTTTTTGCTCTATATTGCCAAAATCTTTTTCTTCAACGCCAACTCTATCAGAAAGAGTAAAATCGTCTTCAGAATCATCTCCACCTGAAGCATCAAGTGATACAGGCTGATAACTATATGAAGCCTCCATAGCCTCAAGAACATCTTCTTCTCTGCATCCTATATACTCAGCTATATCCTTAACTGAAGGATGTCTTTTCTTTTCCTGCTCGATTGCTATCTTAGCATTACTTATTTTCTTACTAAGCTCTTGAATTCTTCTAGGAACTCTCATAGTCCATACTTTATCTCTAAAATACTTTTTAATCTCCCCTATAATAGTCGGAGTTGCAAAACTAGAAAATTCAAATCCCTTGCTAATATCGTATCTATCTATTGCATAAATAAGCGCTAAAGAAGCTACCTGATAGATATCTTCGTAATCTACACCCTTATTTATATATTTTTTAGCAAGTATTCTAGCTAGATAAAGATGTCTTTCTATAAGAATATTTCTTATATCGATATCCTTGTTATCGCTGTACAGTCTAAAAAGCTCTTTTGTATCCATGTCCAGGTAGTTTGCAGCTCCTGCTACACTTTTCATTAAATATCAGCTCCTAAATATTTAGTCATTCTAATAACTGTACCTTCATTTTCTATTGATTCTATACTTACCTCGTCCATTAATGTCTTTATAATAAATAAACCTAAACCACTTTCCTTAGGCATATCTAAATCAGGCTCTTTTATAGCCTCAACATCACAACCTCTTCCGTTGTCTTTTATCTCTATACAAATTCCAGATTCAAACATCTTAAATGTTATAAAAAACTTATCATCGTCACTGTGCTTTATAGCATTAGTACATGCCTCAGAAACAGCAACCTTCATATCTTCTATATCATCTATAGAAAAACCAATTTTATTGGCAATGCCTGAAGTAGTAAGCCTTATAATGCTTACATATTCTGGATTCGAACTTATCTCCATTTTTATAGTTTCATAAGTCAATTTTTATCCCTCCATGTTAAATATTTTATCAAGCCCCGTAATTTCTAATATCTTTCTTACGTTACTTTTAGGATTACTAAGGTATATACCCTTACCATTGACTTTCAATCTTTTTAGCACGCCTACCATTACTCCTAATCCTGTTGAATCAATGTACTCCAATTTATCTAAGTCTATTTTTATATTCTGAGAATTTTCATCGACAAGATCATTAAGAGATTTTTTAAAAACTTCTGCACTAGAAACATCAAGTTCTCCAATAAGAGCAACATTCCACACATTCTCTTCTAAATTAAAAGATGATTCTATTTTTATCGACATATCACACCTCCAAATTAAAATTATATCCCTTTAAAAATATATTTAATTTTTTATTTATCTTTTTTCTTTTTATTTTTTCTTTTTTTCTTTATAAATCCAAATATATTTATATAACTTCCTATACTAGTAACAGTCTCAACTAAACTGTCTACACTATCTGTTATAGATGCAACATTTTTTACAATTGTATTTATATCTTTTTCATTTTCATCGACTATTCTTGTCGCTCTACTAACAAGTCCATTTGCATTATCTATAGTTTTAGATGCACTGTTTAAAGTCTTTGCTAAATACACAGCAATTATAACCGCAGAAACACCTAGTAAAACTCCACATACCTGCCATCCAATTGCATTCATATTAAAGCTCCTCTTCTTCTTTA
This sequence comes from Peptacetobacter sp. AB800, assembly GCF_047807365.1. Classification (NCBI taxonomy): domain Bacteria; kingdom Bacillati; phylum Bacillota; class Clostridia; order Peptostreptococcales; family Peptostreptococcaceae; genus Peptacetobacter; species Peptacetobacter sp. AB800. Next base: position 3,430 of record NZ_JBLOUI010000004.1, read on the forward strand.
TCTGTATCTAAAACGATATCGTCATCCATATCGTCTTCAACTTCTTTAAATGTTCTACTTATCACTATATCTTCATCATCTAAATCCACGTCTTCATATCCATCTTCATCTACTTCAAATAAAGTTTCTGAAAAAGTACTCAATCTATTCTTCACAGAATCGAAAGTGTTCTTAACTGTTTCTTCTGGATTTTCTTTTATATCTTCAAATTTTTCTTTTGCGTCCTTTCTAAGCTCAGATCCTTTTTTAGGCGCTAAAAATAGTCCTGCTACAAAACCTACTATAGCACCAAATATCATTAATCCACCTTTTTTGCCGCTCATTGAAAATCAGCTCCTCTCTTTTTTGTATACGATTATTATAACATATAAAGCTATAACTTCATTATAAAAAACTACTTCTATCGTTAACAAAAAATACTTTTATTCTACACTTTTAAAATCTGATTATTATTTAATCTCATAATAAAAGGAGACTCCCGTTAAAGGAACCTCCTCTTTATAAACACTACTATTTTGAACTTAACAGTATCTATCCCTAGATGCGTTAAAGTCCTTTTCAATCCAGTCAATTTCCAAAATCTCTATTTTCTTTTCTTCTGCAATCTGTCTTATACTCTCAATATCTTCTTCTTCAATCATTAAAGAAATACCGCAGCATTTGCTAAGTTTTCTAGGCGTCGGAGCTATGACTGCTTTTATTTTTGCATTATTTAGTTCTTTTTTTAACCTCATACCATTTTCATGGTTGTTAAAAAGCACATAATACTGTTTCATTTACATCATTTCCTTTGCTCTACAAAGAACATCTCGTTCCTTTTGATAATATACTATTATTCTATCAATAATATATTATTTTTCAAGCATTTCTATAAATGCACTTACTCTTGTTCTCATCTGCTGAGCATCACTATCTGTGTAGTCAGTTTCTATTCCAAGAACTGGTATACCTGCTTTTTTAAGTTCTCTTTCTACTAGGAATCCTTCAACATCGTAAGTACTGCAGAATTTTAAGTTAACATCTATAACACCGTCAACATTGTATTCTTTAGCATATCTTATTATATCGTCTATTCTAGCTCTGTTTGGAGTGAAGCATGCACAGTTTATACTCATATATCTATTAGCAAGAGCATCTATCTGTCCATCTAAATCTGTCTGAGTTTCGTCTACTAAGTTTTCGAAATATCTAGCACCAGTACACATTTCTTCACATACAACTGCTCCACCGCTAGTTTCTATTATGTTGTGTATTTTCCAGTTTGGTATAGCTAAAGGAGTACCAGTTAGAAGTATTCTCTTAGTTCCTTCTGGGAATACACTTACACCTTCTTCTACTCTCTTTTCTAATTCGTCGCAAAGTTTGTTAGTCATCTGAGTAAAACGAGTTGGATCATCGTAGAATGCTATCTGAGATATTAATAATACGTCTTTACCACTTATTGGTAATTTTTCATTTTTTCTTAATTCATATAGACGTTTAAGAGCTCTTCTCTTATCGTTTATAAGTTTTATGCTTTCTCCTAAGCTTTCTGCTGTTACTTCATTTCCAGTTACTTCCTCAACAACTTTTTTGAAGTCTTTTATTTCTTCAGCCCAAGCTTTTATATCTTTTTCTCTCTTCATCTGAGGTAAATCCATTACATGAACAGGGACATCTTCAGCTAATATTTCCCATGCTTTTTTCTTTCCATCGCAAGTAGTTTCTCCAACGTACATATCTGCTATACGGAAGAATGGACATGTTCTATCTAATCTAGCACCTACTGATGCTTTTATTAATGGACATGTATTAGATGGAAGAACTTTTTCTCCACCTGGTACCCAGAACTGAGAACCACCGCAAAGACCTGTAGCTATTGCTTTAGCTGCAAATACTATTTCATCTGGAACATAAACGCAGAAAGTACCGAATACTTTTCCACCGTTTTTCTGATGTTCAACTAGTTCTGCTGGTCTAACACCATGTATTTCAGACACTACGAAATCATAGTAATCCATTGATTCTGGACGGTTTTCCTGAGATAAATAAACATCTCCAAAAGCCTGAGGTAATACTTCACATAATTGGTCATGAGTTTCAAGATCCATACCTAGATCTTCCCACATTTTATGATAATCTGCCATTTCAAAAATCCCCCTTAAAAACATAATTCTTTAGATATTTACTAACTAAATCTATTCAAAATATCTGACATTTTTAATTTAACACATTTCCTTTATGATTTTCAATTGAAGTCGTTGAAAACACTATTGTTTATCGGTATATCTATTTATAATGATATAGATTAATCCTATACCAGACTTTTATAGTCTATTTTGGATGTGTTGACTAATTTTTCGATAATATCTATACTATTTTTGTAAACGTTTTATTGTTGAATAAAATGTTTATACTTATAGTCAAAGGGGGAGAAAAGTTATGACTAAATATAGTAAAGTTCCAGTATTTGAAAACGGAATGGCTCAGCCTGTATTTCCTTTCACTGATGGGAAAACAGGAGAAAATTATGATCCAACTACTTCAGAAATAGTAAGATACTGTGTATATGTTGAATCAGATTACGATATGGATGGAGATGGAAAAAGAGACCTTATAAAAACTCTTATTCAGGTTCCAAGAAGTGCTATTGAAGGAAACTACAAAGCAGCATCTTTATTCGAAGCTCGTCCATACTGTGCAGGTGTAAACGAAGATGGCTACGACCACATGAAAGAAGTTGCAGAAAAAAAATACAGAAAATTTGACTTTGCAGACCTTAAAAAAGAAGTACCTGCTCGTATACCTACAGGTTCTATAAGTGCTATGGATCTTGCATTAAAGTCAAATGCTTCTGATTGGTACTACAAAGACAAAGGAAATAACGACAGCATGGTATATGAAAACCTTGAAAACTTCAACTACTACCTTGTTCGTGGTTTCGCAGTAATAATAAGTGCAGGTTTTGGAGCTCTTGGCTCAGATGGATTTAACTTTGTTGGCTCTGAATTTGAAAGAGATGCTTTCAAATCTGTTGTTGAATGGCTTCATGGAGATCGTGTTGCTTATGCAGATAGAGAAGGTACAATAGAAACAAAAGCTGATTGGTCAAATGGAAATGTAGCAATGACAGGTAGATCTTATGCAGGAACTATGCCTTTTGCTGTTGCAACAACAGGTGTTGAAGGTCTTAAAACAATAGTTCCAGTTGCAGGAATATCTGACTGGTACAGCCAGCAGAATATGCAGGGTTCTCAGCGTTATTGGCCAAAAGAAGTATTAAATAGCTTCCTTGCTTACTTCTGCTCAAGTAGATACAACGATGAAACATTATCTGAAAAAGAATTAGATGATATAGCTGCATTCCACCATGAGCTTAGTCTTCAGCAGTTAAGCTGTGGTTCTGACTACAACGAAGAATTCTGGGGTGCTGGAAACTACCGTCTAAACTACGATAAGATAAAATGTACTGCTTTAATAGTTCAGGGATTAAACGATGAAAATGTTTCTACAAAACAGTTTGAAATGATGTATAAAGCATATAAAAAATCTGGACAAACAGTTAAAACAATAGTTCATCAGGGACCACATATAACTCCTACTATGGCAAATAAAAACTACGGTATCCTTATAGATGGAAACTTCTACGATGATATAGTAAATAAATGGATATCTCATTATCTATACGACTTAGACAACTGTGCAGAAGAAATGCCAGAAGTTTTAGTTCAGACAAACTACGACCAGAATAAATGGGAAGCTTGTGATTCTTGGGAAACTGCATTCTCTATGAAACTAGAAAGTGCTGAATCTGGTGTATCTGTAATAGATACTGATTGGGAAGCAGCTGGTGTTTGTGCTGAAAACTTTGACGAAGTTATGAGTCTTAAATCTTCAAATATGAATAAACGCTTTGTAACAGCTCCTCTTGATGAAGAACTTACTATACAGGGAACTGTTCATCTAAACTTAAAAGCTGCATTAAAAGATGGGGATATAGAAAATGACTTCAATCCTGAAAACAGAAACGATGCCGATTCTTTAACTATGAAACTTGGCGATTCTAAAGTTACTGGTAGAATGGATGATGTTAAATTAGTTGCTATGCTATACGATGTATGTGATGAAAAATTTGACAGTATACAGACAGTAGATCCAGAAAGAAATATAATACCTGTTGTAAAAGTTCAGGAAAATGGTGTAATAAATGGTGGAGATTTACCAGCATTTGACCTTTGTGAATTTGAAACTGTTCATAAAAACTACCGCCCAATAACTCGTGCTTATGCAGACCTTTGCAATCCAGAAGCTGGATATGAACCAGAAACTGCTGTAAACAGCATAGAGCTTAAAAAAGGCGAATACCACGAATACAACATATATCTAAATGCAACTAGATATACTGTTAAACCTGGACACAGTCTTGCACTTGTTATAACAACAGAAGACCCTGTAAACTGTTTAATACACAAAACTTACTCAGTTGAAATAGATAACGCTTCTGTAAATGCAACTGTTCCTGTAACAGCAGAAAGCAGCAACCTAAAAACAACTATAAAATAATATATTAAACACATAATAAAAAGGGTTATGCTCGATTAAAAGCATAACCCTTTAACTTTTTATTTATTCTTCTGTTTCATCTTCTTCATCAGTAGTTATTTTTGCAATAGATACTATATTTACTTCTTCATCTACATTCATAAGTTTAACACCGCTAGTTACTCTTCCAAATATAGATATTTCATTTACTTTGATTCTTATTAATACTCCATCAGAGTTTATTATCATCATTTCATCGTCTTCAGCTACCATTTCAGCTCCGACTATTGAACCAGTTTTTTCAGATATATTATAAGTTTTTATACCTTTACCAGCTCTTATCTGACTTCTGTATTCTTCAAGATCAGTTCTCTTTCCAAATCCATTTTCACTTACTACAAGCATATCAGTACCTTCACTAGCTAAACTCATAGATACAACAGTATCTCCTTCGCCAAGTGTAATACCTTTAACACCCATAGCAGTTCTTCCCATATCTCTAACGTCTTTTTCAGAGAATCTTATAGACATACCATTTCTAGTTACAAGCATAACATCCTGATCCCCATCAGTTAATTTAACTCCTATAACCTCGTCGCCTTCTTTAAGACCTATTGATATTAATCCAGATTTATTGATATTTTTGAAGTCACTTATCTTAGTCTTTTTAACCATACCCTTCTTAGTAGCTATTAGAAGGAATTTATTTTCTTCTTTACCATCTACATCTATTAGAGTTGCTATTTTTTCTCCAGGCCCAAGCTGAAGTAGATTAACTATTGCAGTTCCCTTAGCCTGTCTCTTTCCTTCTGGTATTTCATATGCATTTAATCTAAATACTCTACCTCTATTAGTGAAGAATAATAATCTACTGTGAGTAGTTGTACTTATTAGGTGTTTTACGAAATCTTCTTCTCTTGTTGTAAGAGCAGATATTCCTCTTCCACCTCTCTTCTGGCTTCTGTAAGTATCAGCAGGAAGTCTTTTTATATATCCAAAGTGAGTAAGAGTTATAGCTATTTCTTCCTCATCTATAAGGTCTATAACATCTATTTCACCTTCAGCATGCTTAATTTCAGTTCTTCTTTCGTCAGTGTATTTATTTTTTATTTCTATTATTTCATCTTTAATTACTCCAAGTAATACTTCTTCGCTTGCAAGTATTTCTTTTAATTCAGCTATTTTTTTCATTAATTCGTCGTATTCAGCGTCTATTTTTTCTCTTTCTAATCCTGTAAGTCTGTTAAGTCTCATTTCAAGGATAGCCTGAGCCTGAATTTCTGTTAGACCGAATCTTTCAATTAATTTTTCTTTAGCTTCTGAAGAAGTTTTTGAAGATCTTATTGTTTCTATTACAGCATCTATATTATCTAGTGCTATTTTTAAACCTTCTAATATATGAGCTCTAGCTTCAGCTTTATTTAGCTCGTATTTAGTTCTTCTTGTTACAACATCTTTCTGATGTTCTATGTAGTAGTGAAGAACTTCTTTAAGATTTAAACATTTTGGCTCTCCATTTACAAGTGCTATCATAATAACACTTATAGTTTCTTCCATCTGAGAATGTTTGTATAGATTGTTTAAGATGATGTTTGCATTTACATCTCTCTTAAGCTCTATAACTATTCTCATACCATTTCTATTACTTTCATCTCTAAGGTCTGATATACCTTCAATTTTCTTATCTTTTACAAGTTCAGCTATTCTTTCAACTAATCTCGCTTTATTTACCTGGTATGGTATTTCTGTTACAACTATCTGCTGTTTTCCTTTTGGAAGTTCTTCTATTTCAGCTCTAGCTCTAACTTTTATCTTACCTCTACCTGTTCTGTAGGCTTCTTTTATGCTTTCAGTTCCCATTATTATTGCACCAGTTGGGAAGTCTGGACCTTTTACATAAGCCATTAATTCTTCAACATCTGAGTCTGGTTTATCTATTAGATGAACTGTTGCATCTATTACCTCTCCTAAATTGTGAGGAGGTATAGATGTAGCCATACCAACTGCTATACCATTAGATCCATTTACTAATAAGTTAGGGAATCTTGCTGGTAACACTAATGGTTCTTTTAAAGATTCATCAAAGTTTGGTCCAAAGTCTACAGTTTCTTTATCTATATCTCTAAGTAATTCTAGTGATAATTTACTCATTCTGGCTTCAGTATAACGCATCGCAGCTGGTGAATCCCCATCTACTGAACCAAAGTTCCCATGACCATCAACTAGAGGCACTCTTGTTGAGAAGTCCTGAGCCATTTTAACCATTGCCATATATACTGAACTATCACCATGTGGGTGGTACTTACCTAGAACGTCCCCGACAATACGGGCTGATTTTCTATATGGTTTATCTGGAGAAAGATTTAATTCATTCATAGAATATAATATTCTTCTATGAACTGGTTTTAATCCATCTCTTACATCTGGAAGAGCACGCCCGACGATAACGCTCATTGAGTATTCTATGTAAGATTTTTTCATCTCACTAGCTATTTCTATCGGAAGTATTCTGCTAGTATTTTTTTCGTCCTGCATTTTTTATCTCCTCTCCTATACGTCTAGATTTCTAACATATTTTGCATTTTCCTGTATGAATTCTCTTCTTGGAGCAACTTTATCTCCCATAAGCATAGAGAATATTTCATCAGCTATTGCAGCATCTTCTATAGTAACCTGTAGAAGAGTTCTTGTTTCTGGGTTCATTGTTGTATCCCAAAGCTGTTCTGGGTTCATTTCCCCAAGCCCTTTATATCTCTGTATATCGTATTTATCTCTACCTATTTCATTAAGTAGGTCGTCTAATTCTTTATCTGAGTATACATAGTATTCTTTCTTCTGTTTAGTAACCTTGTATAGAGGTGGCTGTGCAGCATACACATATCCCTCTTCTATTAAAGGTCTCATATATCTGAAGAAGAATGTTAATAATAGTGTTCTGATGTGCGCACCATCGACATCGGCATCGGTCATTATTATGATTTTATGATATCTAGCTTTTTCTAAATCAAAATCATTACCTATACCACATCCGTAAGCAGTTATCATATTTTTTATTTCATCAGAAGCTAATATTTTATCTAATCTTGATTTTTCAACATTTAAAATTTTACCTCTTAAAGGAAGTATCGCCTGAGTATTTCTATCTCTACCCTGTTTTGCAGAACCACCGGCAGAATCCCCTTCGACTAAGAATATTTCACTCTTAGACGGGTCTTTTTCTGAGCAGTCTGCAAGTTTTCCTGGTAGAGAAGTACTTTCAAGTACGCTTTTTCTTCTAGTTAATTCTCTTGCTCTCTTAGCCGCTTCTCTTGCTCTCTGTGCTCTTAAAGCTTTATCAACTATAACTTTTGCTGTATTTGGATTTTCTTCAAGGAATGATCCTAATTCTTCAACAGTAACTCCATCTACTATACCTCTCATGAAAGTATTACCAAGTTTTGTCTTAGTCTGACCTTCAAACTGAGGATCTGGAAGTTTTACAGATACAACAGCTGTAAGACCTTCTCTTATATCTTCTCCTGAAAGATTAGAATCTTTATCTTTTAAAGCCCCATTTCTCTTAGCGTATTCATTTATAGTTTTTGTAAGAGCAGCTTTAAATCCTGCAAGGTGTGAACCACCTTCGTGAGTATTTATATTATTTGCAAATGAATATATATTTTCTGTATATCCATCTGTGTACTGCATAGCTATTTCAACTAAGCAATCATCTACTTTTTTATCTATATATACTATATCTTCGTGTATTCCTGTTCTAGATTTATTAAGGAATTTAACGTATTCAACAAGACCTCCTGTATAGTGGAAATCTCTATATTTTTCTTTACCTTCTCTTTTATCCTCAAATATTATTTTTATTCCTTTATTTAAGAATGAAAGCTCTCTAAGTCTGTATTCAAGAGTATCGAAGCTAAACTCTATCTCATCAAAAATTTCTGCATCAGGCATAAATGATATTATAGTACCTGTATGATCTGACTCTCCAACTACTTCTAACTTAGTCTGAGGATTTCCTTTTTTGTATTCCTGTCTATAAGCCTTTCCATCTCTGTGAACTTCAGCCACTAGCCATTCAGAAAGCGCATTAACAACAGAAACCCCAACACCGTGAAGACCTCCAGATACCTTGTATCCTCCACCGCCAAATTTACCACCGGCATGAAGAACAGTAAGTACTGTTTCAAGAGTTGATAATCCAGTCTTTGGATGAACCTCTACTGGTATCCCCCTACCGTCATCTTCTACAGTTATACTTCCATCTGCATTTATAGCAACATATATTTTTGAGCAATTTCCAGCAAGTGCCTCATCTATACTGTTGTCTACTACTTCGTACACTAAATGATGTAGTCCTCTAGGACCAGTTGATCCAATGTACATTCCAGGTCTTTTTCTAACGGCTTCTAAACCTTCAAGAACCTGAATTTGACTTGCACCGTATTCCTGTTTCATTTAATTTCCTCCATTCTCCGTTTTAACTACTTTTCCATTATCTATATAAAAAACTGTAGTATTATTCATATCTAGTACATTTTTATGTAGATACTCAGCAGTTGTAATAAACATTTGAACATCTTTTAGATTGTCGACTAAAAGCTTCTGCCTTTTTTCATCGAGTTCACTAAAAACATCGTCCAAAATCAGAAGTGGGTATTCTCCAACCTCTCTATTGATAAGCTCTATTTCAGATAATTTCAACGATATAGATGCAGTCCTCTGCTGCCCCTGAGAACCATAAAATCTAACATCTAGTCCATTTATCTGAATTAAAATATCGTCTTTATGAATCCCATATCCACTTATTCTCATATCTAAATCGTGTTTTCTCTTATCTTTTAAAATACTAAGAAACTTATCTTTTACACTAGATTCCTCATCTAGTTGAATCTGACTTTTATAAATAACATTCAAATCCTCTTTATTATCTGTCAATCTAGAGTGCATATCTTTAGAAATTTCGGCAATTCTTTCAATAAATTTCTTTCTAAACATAAAAATTTTACTTCCATAATCTGCCAAACTCTCATCGTATACATCTAAGAGATTTAAATCTGGATTTATATTTTTTAAAAGCTTGTTTCTATTCGCCAAAATTTTATTGTAACCAGTTAAAAGACCATAATATCCAGGCACAATCTGGCTTATTTCCCTATCTATAAAGCTTCTTCTTATTTTAGGACCATCTTTAACCAATCTCAAATCTTCAGGCGAAAAAATAACGACATTTATATTTCCCAAAAGCTCAGCTAATTTTATAATAGGTATTTTATTTACCTTTATTCCTTTCTTAGCCTTATTTATAGCTATTTCAACCATTCCTTTTCTGTCATTTTTTTCATAACCACCTCCGACATAGAGATTTTCTGTATTAAATTTAATAAGTTCTCTATCTCTATTTGTTCTAAATGATTTTCCAAATGCCAATAAGTAAATAGCTTCTGCTATATTGGTCTTTCCCTGACCATTAGAGCCTAGTAATAGGTTTATTCTATCGTTAAATTCGATATATAGCTTGTCGTAATTTCTATAATTAACCAATTGAAGATTTTTTAGTTTCACAAAAACTCTCCTCTATTCTGCTACAACTTTTATCATTTCGCCTTCAACCTCAATAACATCTCCGTCAAAAAGCTTTTTACCTCTTCTTGTTTCAATTTCTCCATTAACTTTTACAAGCTCTTCTGCTATAAGAAATTTAGCGTGCCCACCTGTAGATGCTATATCTGCAAGTTTAAGTGCTTGATCAAGTTTTATGTATTCAGAATCTATTTTGATTTCTATCATACTCGATCCTCCTTTAAAAAATATAAACGGTAAATCATAATATACCTAATTATATAATTATACCATATTTTTAAAATTTATTCACTATTGACTAAAATAGCCTTGTTTATATATATTGCCCTTTAAACTCGATTTAATAGCCTTATAATTATATTTTTATATACTACCTCGAGCCTGTTAATTATAAAACATATGTTCTTGAAATTTTTAAAATAAAAGCAGCTAAAATAAATTAATTTTTTAGCTGCTTTTTATAAACTTTGTAAAATTTTATTTATTACATATTAGAAGACATTCTTACAGGAAGAAGTAGGTAAGTATAGTCTATTTCATCGACTGGTTTTACTATACAAGGATTTACATTTGTTGTAAATTCTATGTATATTTCTTCGCTGTCTATATATCTAAGACCTTCCATTAAATATCTTGAGTTGAAAGCTATATCTAAGTATTCTCCTTCAAGCTCTAACGCAACTTCTTCATAAACATTACCTCTGTCAGTATTTGAAGTTATAACCATTGCATCATCTCTTATAGATAATTTTATAAGGTTATTTCTTTCTGACTGAGAAAGAAGTGATGCTCTTTCTATACTGTTTAAAAGTGCTTTTGATTTTAATTTTACTCTAGAATTATATTCTTTTGGAAGAAGTCTACTATAATCTATAAAATCTCCTTCTAATAATCTAGTTACTACTTTTGTATCTCCTAGCATAAATACGGCATTTTTTTCAGAGAATCCTACATTTATGCTTCCTTCACCTGTCATTAAACTATTTATATCTACTAGTGTTTTTCCAGGTATTATAACTTTTATATCTTTTGTAAAGCTGTCTATAGGGCAACTTCTAACTGCTAATCTATATCCATCTATAGCAACAAGACTTGCTTTTCCGTTTTCAGCTTCTAAAAGCTCTCCCATTAAAACAGGTTTTGTCTGATCCTGAGATATAGCAAAAGATGTCTGTTTTATCATATCTTTTAGTAATTCCTGAGGAATAGAATACATTTCACTTTCTTCTACATCTGAAAAGGCTGGATATTCTTCTGCTGAGTGTCCTTTTATAGTAAATCTAGAATTTTCACAGTAGATATGTACGTTGTTATTTGCATCAGTTTCTATCTGAACAAATGAATCAGGTAATTTTCTAACTATGTCTCCAAATAGTTTTGCATCAAGTACTATTTTTCCATCTTCTTCTATTTCAGATTGAACAAAAGTTTCTATTCTTATCTCTGCATCAGATCCAGTAAGTTTTAAAGCTCCATTCTCAGTTGATAATAGGATACCTTTTAATAGCTCTATTGTAGTTCTGCTGTTTATAGCTTTTTGAACTATACCTATCTTTTGAGATAAAATTTTCTGATTGCATATAAGTTTCATTTTTTTCCTCCTTAGTTGTTTTGTGGATATTTTTTTTACCCTCAAAACTAAATAAATATATAAGAAACTTAGTAGTAATAGTAGTAGGGGCTGTTATTAATGTTGATAATGTTAATAGATGTTTAAATTTCAATAAAAAAACCTGTAGATAGTTTGTTAATATCTCTCTTAATAATAGCTGATTAAAATGTTGATAAAATATGGATAAAAGTTATTAACATTTTATTCTATATTTATCAACAAGAATAATGTTGATAGATTTTACCAACATCATTTATTAAAAATCTACTTTTATCTACTATAGCATCGTTTCGATATTTAATTTTATCCTTTTAAATCATTTATTATTTTTTCAACCTTTAATTTTAGGTCTATGTTTTCTTTTAAGTCTTTACTTATCTTATCGCAAGCATGTATTACAGTAGTATGATCTCTTCCGCCAAACTCTTCTCCTATTTTAGGTAGAGAAAGATCTGTTAAATCCCTAGATAAATACATTGCTATCTGTCTAGGATATGCTATTGCTCTAGTTCTTTTTTTAGAATTGAAGTCTTCCATTTTTATATCAAAAACTTCAGCGACTTTTTCTTTGATTCTAACTACATTGATTTCAGATGTATTATAAGATACGATTATATCTTTTAATGCTTCAGTTGCTACTTCAAGAGAAACTTTCTTTTTAGTAAGTGAAGAATAGGCCATTACTCGAGTAAGTGCACCTTCAAGCTCTCTTATGTTGGATTTTACATTTTTAGCTATATAATCAGTTACCTCATCTGGAACCTCAGTATTGTCCATCTGTGCTTTTTTTCTAAGTATTGCTATTCTAGTTTCAAAATCTGGTGGCTGAATATCAGTTATTAGACCCATTTCGAATCTAGATCTAAGTCTTTCCTCTAGTGTAGGTATATCTTTTGGCGGTCTATCACTAGAGATTATTATCTGTTTGTTTGCTTCGTGAAGAGTATTAAATGTATGGAAGAATTCTTCCTGAGTTCTTTCTTTACCAGCTATAAACTGGACATCGTCTATTAAAAGAACATCTACATTTCTATACTTATTTCTAAATTCTTCGTTTTTATCGTCCTTTATAGAGTTTACAAGCTCATTTGTAAATTTTTCAGAAGAAACATATACAACCTTTTGAGTGCTATCCGCTTCTAATATATGATGCCCAATAGCCTGCATAAGGTGAGTTTTACCAAGACCAACACCTCCATAAAGGAATAGAGGGTTGTAAGATTTTGCTGGAGATTCAGCTACTGCAACACATGCAGCATGGGCAAAACTATTACTGTTTCCTATAACAAAAGTATCAAAAGTATACTTTGGATTTAGATTGCTTTCATATTTAGTAGGAGCCTTTGGAGTTTTTGCTACAGAATCTTTAGGATTTGAATCCATCTCTTTTAGTATAGAATCCATTTCTTTTTCATTATCTAAAACTACTATTTTTATATCTTTAGCAGTTACTTCTTTTACAACACCAGCAAGTATAGAGCTGTATCTGTTGTTTAAAATATCTTTATTAAAATCGCTGTTAGCACAAAGATATAATGTATCGTTGTGTAATAAAAGCGGCTTTACAGTAGCAAAAAATGCTTTAAAGGCTGCAGCTGAAACTTCACCTTTTAAAATTTGAAGTACTTTTTCCCACAGAGAATTGATGTCCATATTTGTATCCTCCAATTTCCGTTGCTTAGTTTTCAACATTATTATCAACAAATTTTGTGTGGATATTAAAAAAATATATAATATGTTGATATTGCTGAAATATTGTTGATAAATGTTATATAAAATAAAAAAATGGATGTGAGTAAAAAAATATAAACAATATTGTTTATATAGTTATAAAGATTTTAAACACATCTAAAATATTGAAATAATAACGTTTTTTGATGAGCGATTAAAATTTATACACAGACATATCCACAGACTGTGCATAACTGTTGATATGTTAATAACATTTATCAACATAATTAACAAGTATTATTATAATATCAAAATAACAATGAAACTTCAATAACTTATCCACAATATAAAATCTTAAAAAATATATTTTATCAACAAGTAAATTTTAGAAAAATTTATTTCATTTTTTATTGAAGAAAATGTTTATAAAAAAGGGGTTGAAAGCTGTCGGTGTATTTTGGTAATATAAAGGAAACTTTTAAATATTTGAGTTGAAATCTTATACAAATAAAAGAGGTAGATTTATAAGTGAAAAGTTATATTAAATAGATATATTAATATTGTAAAAATTCTTTAGTGTAACTTGAAAAATTCGTTGACAACAACCATTAAAGTAATTATAATAATATGTGTTATGTTTACTTTGAGGGTAAAAGTATATTTTTTATAAATGGAAATTAATGTGAAAGGCGGTGCTATAGAATGAAAAGAACTTATCAACCAAAGAAAAGACAGAGAAAAAAAGAACACGGATTCAGAAAAAGAATGAGATCTGCTAACGGAAGAAACGTGTTAAGAAGAAGAAGAGCTAAAGGAAGAAAGAGATTAACTCATTAATTAAAAAAGGCCGCTTATAGAGTGGCTTTTTTTGTAAAATTTATCGAGTTAAACTGTGTTTATTGGAGGAAATTATGGAATTTAATAACACTAAAGGTATTAGGAAAGACTACGAATTTAGAAAAATATATAAACACGGTAAATCTTTTGCAAATAAATATTTAGTAGTCTATATATTAAAAAATAAAACTGATCAAACTAGAATAGGTATTTCTATATCTAAAAAAGTAGGAAATGCAGTAACTAGGAATAGAATCAGAAGATTGATAAAAGAAACCTATCGATTAAATATCGATGAAAATATAAAGAAAGGCTATGATTTAGTATTTATTTCCAGAGTAGCTGCTAAAGATGCAACTTATAAAGATATTGAAAAAGCAATGAATCACTTAATGAGAAAAAATAAGCTTTTAAATGAATAAGGAGGTCTTATAGATTGGATAAAATAAGGAATTATATAGATAAAATAGGTAAACTTCTTGCAAAAGGATGTATAGGTTTAGTGAGATTTTATCAAAAATATATATCACCTTTAAAAGGTCCAACGTGTAGATTTTACCCTACCTGTTCACAATACTCTATAGAAGCGTTTAAGAAATATGGATTTTTAAAAGGATTATATTTGACAATAAGAAGAGTTTTAAAATGTCATCCTTTTCATCCAGGTGGTTACGATCCATTGAAATAAATCTATTTTGTAGGAGGTACAAGAAGTGACCAATTTAATAGGAAAATTATTTGGAAACATTCTAGGGGCAATATATAGCTTTACAGGAAGCTATGGTATAGCAATTATACTATTTACTTTCTTAGTTAAATTACTATTAATGCCACTTACAATCAAGCAGACAAAATCTACTGTTGCAATGCAGGAGATAACACCAAGAGTTAATGAAATACAGGAAAAATATAAAAATAATCCTGAAAGACAGAACAGAGAAATAATGGAACTATATCAAAGAGCAAATATAAATCCTATGGCAGGATGTTTACCTCTACTTATACAGTTCCCTATATTAATAGGACTATTTAACTTACTAAAAGATCCAGTAGGTCTAGGAGCATTTGCTAGTCAGGCTGCTTTTAATCAAGCTAATGGACAGTTCTTATGGATGCAAAATCTTACTAATCCAGACACTATATTAGCTATATTATCAGGAGCGAGTGCATTTATAATGCAGAAAATAATGACTCCAAAAGAACAGGTTAACGGTCAGATGAAAATGATGACTTATATGATGGCAGGTTTATCATTATACTGGGGATTCATATTCCCAGCAGGTCTTACTTTATACTGGACAATAAGTAATGTATTCGCTATATTACAGCAGGTAATAGTAACAAAACCTCTAAAAGCTAAATTTGAAGCTGACATGAAGGAGGCTAGTAAAAATGGCAAAAAAAATAAAAATAAAAAGTAAATCAAGAGAAGAAGCTATAAAAAAAGCTCTTTCAGACCTTAATGTATCAGAAGATGATATTGAAGTTGTAGAGCTAGAAGCTCCAAGTAAAGGATTTTTAGGATTTATAGGATCTAAAGAAGGTCTTTATGAAATAACTGTTATAGAAAGAGAAACAGACGTTGCTAAATCATTTATAGAAACACTTCTAAAAAATGCAAAAGTAAATGCCGATGTTGAAGTTAAACAGGAAGACAACCTTATAAAAGTAAATATAAAAGGTGATGAAGCAGCTTGTTTAATAGGTAGAAGAGGAGATACTCTTGATTCTATCCAGTTCTTAACAGGATTAGCTTTAAACAAAATAAACAAAGATTCTCATACTAGAGTACTTGTAGATATAGAAAACTACAGAGAAAAGAGAGAAGAATCTCTAGTAAGATATGCTAATAAAATGGCTAGAGAAGTAGCTAAAACTAAAAAAACAAAAAAACTTGACTATATGAATCCATATGAAAGAAGAATAATACATTCAGCTCTTCAAAATGACAGATATGTTATAACATATAGTGAAGGAACTGATCCATATAGAAGATTAGTAATAGAATACAAAAGATAAATAAAAATATTGCCTCCTATGTTATAGGAGGTTTTATTTTTGGTATAATAGTATATATATTTTTTAAAATCGCAAAGAGGTGATAAATTTGTTTATAGATGATACAATAGCGGCAATTGCAACAGCACCTGGAGAAGGTGGAATCGGGATAATAAGAATAAGTGGACCAAAATCACTAGAAGTTGCTGAAGAGATATTCTTCTCAATGTCAGGAAAGAAAATCTCTGAATACCCAGCTAGAACTTTAATCTTCGGAAATATAAAAGATGGAGATAAAAAAATAGACGAGGTTTTAGTTGCATATATGAAAGGACCAAATTCTTATACAGCAGAAGATGTTATAGAAATAAACTGCCATGGTGGGTTTATTTCTGTAAAAAGAATATTAGAATTAGTACTTTCTAAAGATGTAAGACTTGCAGAAGCAGGAGAGTTTACAAAGAGAGCATTTTTAAATGGAAGAATAGACTTATCTCAGGCAGAAGCGGTAATAGATGTAATAAATGCAAAAACAGATAAGGCGCATGAAGTAGCTGAAAACCAGCTTGATGGATCTCTATCTAATAGAATAAGAGAATTTAGAGAAAAAGTAACTGAGCTATTAGCTCAAGTTGAGGTTGCAATAGATTATCCTGAAGAGGATATAGAATTTATAGCATATACGACTCTAGAAGAAAAAACTAGAGAATTAAATAAAGATATTAAAAAATTATATGAAACATCAGAAAGTGGAAAAATATTTAGAGAAGGTCTAAAAACTGTAATAGTTGGTAAGCCAAATGTTGGTAAATCATCTCTTCTAAACAGTATCCTTGGTGAAAATAGAGCGATAGTAACAGATATACCTGGAACAACTAGAGATGTTATAGAAGAATTTGTAAATATAAAAGGCATACCTCTAAAAATAGTAGATACTGCAGGAATCAGAGAAACAGACGATGTAGTTGAAAAAATAGGTGTTGAAAAATCAATGGCATCATTTGATACAGCAGACCTAATAATAATGGTTGTGGACTCTTCATCAGAACTATCTGAAGAAGATAGAGAAATACTAGAAAAAGTACAGGGTAAAGAAACAATCCTTCTACTTAACAAAACCGACCTACCTCAAGTAATAAACGAAGAAGAAGTAAAAAAATATGTAAATGAAGAAAATATAATTAAAATATCTGCACTTCATAATGAAGGTATAGAGAATGTACATGACAGAATAGAAGCTATGGTCTACAAAGGAGATATAAAAAGCTCTTCAAATGTTATAATAACAAACTCTAGACATAAAGATGCACTTTATAGAGCAATGAAATCTGCAGAGGATGCTATGAGAGCAATAGAAGATAGAATGCCTCTTGATTTTGTTGAAGTTGACTTAAAAAATATATGGGATTATCTAGGATATATAAACGGAGATACAGTAAGTGAAGATTTACTAGACAATATATTCCATAATTTCTGTATAGGAAAATAATTATTATAAACGACTAAATTAGTTGAAAAATATAGGCAAAATTTGCTTTTTATATAAAGGTTTTTCATGGAACATTTGTAGAACAAAGTGTAATGAAAAATTAGAACGTATATATTATATAAGTATATAAGAAAGGTGGAAAAAGATGAGAAAATTTGAAGCTGAAAGCTACGATATAGTAGTTGTCGGAGCTGGACATGCTGGATGTGAAGCTGCACTTGCTTCTGCAAGAATGGGACACAAAACAGCTATGATAACAATGTCACTAGATTCTATAGCTGCACTTGCCTGTAACCCTTCAATAGGTGGAACAGGAAAAGGACATCTAGTTAGAGAAATAGATGCACTTGGTGGAGAAATGGGGCTAAATATAGATAAAACATTTATCCAGAGTAGAATGTTAAATACTGCAAAAGGGCCTGCAGTACACTCTTTAAGAACTCAGGCAGATAAATTTAGATACCATGAAGAAATGAAAAAAACTATAGAAAATCAGGAAAATCTTGATTTAATAATGGATGAAGTTGTAGAAATAGCTCACGATGGACAGACTGTAACAGGTGTAATAACTAGAATGGGAGCTATATACAGAGCAAAGGCTACAATACTTGCTACAGGGGTATATTTAAACTCAAAAATATTTATAGGTGAAGTCTCATTTAATGAAGGACCAAATGCATTAGGATATGCAGCATATCTAACAGATAGCTTAAAAGAACTTGGACTTAGAATGAGAAGATTTAAAACTGGAACACCTTGTAGAGTACATAGAGACAGTGTAGATTTTTCAAAAATGGATAGACAGGATGGAGATGCAAAAATAGTTCCGTTCTCATTTATGAACGATAAAATAGAAAGAGAACAGGTTCCATGCTACCTAACTAGAACTACTGCCGAAACAAAACAGATGATAGAGGAAAATATAAAAAGATCTGCAATGTATGGTGGGGAGATAGAAGGTGTTGGACCTAGATACTGTCCATCAATAGAAGATAAAATAGTGAGATTTTCAGACAAAGAAACTCATCAGATATTCATAGAACCAGAAGGACTAAATACAAAAGAAATGTACGTTCAGGGACTTTCTACAAGTTTACCTTTTGAAATACAGAAAGATATGTATAAAACTGTATTAGGTCTTGAAAATGTAAAAGTAATGAGACCTGCTTATGCAATTGAATACGATTGTATAGATCCAACTCAGTTAAAACTAAACCTTGAAATAAAAGGTGTAGAAAACTTATTCAGTGCAGGACAGTTTAACGGAACATCAGGGTATGAAGAAGCTGCAGCGCAGGGATTAATAGCTGGGATAAATGCAGTTAGAAAAATAGAAGGAAAAGAACCATTTACACTAGATAGATCAGAAGCCTATATAGGTGTTCTTTTAGACGACCTTGTAACAAAAGGTACTAATGAACCTTATAGAATGATGACTTCTAGATGCGAGTATAGATTATATCTAAGACAGGACAATGCGGATATGAGACTTACTGAAAAAGGGTATGAAATAGGTCTTGTAACTGAAGAAAGATATAATAAATACCTAGCTAAAAAAGAAATGGTAGAAAAAGAATTTGAAAGACTAAAAGAAGTTAGAGTAACTCCAAAAGAGTCAAATGAAATAATGGAAGCTCATGGATTTACTAAGTTAAATGTAGGATTATCTTTATACGAATTCTTAAAAAGACCAGAAGTAGATTATGAATTAATAGAAGAATTAGGAAAAGGTGCTGGAGATGATGTACCTGACTATGTAAAAGAGCAGTGCGTAATAGTAACTAAATACGAAGGATACATAGATAAACAGTTAAAACAGATAGATCAGTTTAAAAAACTAGAAAGCAAAAAACTAAGTGAATCAATAAATTACTCTGAAATAGAAGGACTAAGACTAGAAGCTAGACAGAAACTAGATGCTATAAAACCAAACTCTGTAGGTCAGGCATCTAGAATATCTGGGGTTTCTCCAGCAGATATATCTGTACTTCTTGTATACCTTGAGCAGATGAGAAGAGGTAAGAAAAATGACTAATGTAAATAGAGAGCTATTAAAAAAAGGAATAGAAGAATTTGGTCTAACAGCAGATGATAAAACATTAGATAGATTTAGAATGTACAGGGAACTTCTTGCTGAATGGAACCGGAAAATGAATCTAACAGGAATAGACGATGAAAAAGGAACATATATAAAACACTTCCTAGATTCTGTATCTGCTGTACAAGGTGGATATATAAAAGACGGAATGTCTATAATAGATGTAGGTACAGGTGCGGGATTCCCAGGAGTTCCTCTAAAAGTATGCTTAAAAAACACAAAAGTAACTTTACTAGATTCTTTAAACAAAAGAATAAACTTCCTTCAGGAAGTATGTAATCAGTTAGAGCTTGAAGATGTAGAATTTATACATGGTAGAGCAGAAGACTTTGGAAAAAATCCAGAATACAGAGAACAGTACGATATAGCAACAGCTAGAGCGGTTGCTGGACTTCCAATACTAATGGAATTTTGCGTACCATTTATAAAAGTTGGAGGATACTTTGTATGTTTAAAAGGACCTAATGCTGACTTAGAGCTTGAAGAATCTAAAAAAGCTATGGAAGTTCTTGGGATAGAATTTGTTGAAAAGCTAGATATAAAGCTACCAGAGACAGATTTAAATCACAATATACTAGTATTCAAAAAAGTATCTGAAACACCTTCAAAATATCCGAGAAAAGCTGGTAAACCGGCAAAATCACCGATAAAATAATTTCCCGGAAAATAATTCTATAGAGTAAGAGAGGATAATTATGGGAGAAAAAAAGATAATAGAAGTAGAAATAGACAGCATATTACCAAATCCATATCAGCCTAGACTTCACTTTTCTGATGCTGCACTAAATGAATTAGCTGAATCTATAAAAGTGCATGGAATTATACAACCTATAACTGTTAGAAAAAAAGACGACCATTACGAAATAGTTGCTGGTGAAAGAAGATTTAGAGCATCTAAATTAGCTGGACTTGAAAAAGTTCCAGTTATAATAACAGATATGGACGATGAAGCATCTGCAGTAGTTGCGATGCTTGAAAACTTACAGAGAGAAGATTTAGACTATCTAGAAGAAGCTATAGGATATAGCAACTTAATAAAAGAATATGGATTTACACAGCAGCAGCTTGCTGAAAAACTGGGAAAAAGCCAGTCTACAATAGCCAACAAAATAAGACTTTTAAAACTTCCTGAGCATATAAGAAACGAAGCTATGGAAAAAGGATTATCAGAAAGACATACCAGAGCCCTTCTAAAACTTTTAAAATTAGATAATGAAGAAATTATTATAAAAGCAATAGATAAAATATCTAAAAATCAGATGACAGTAAAAAAAGCTGAGGCTATGATAAAAGATATTCTTGAAAATCCTAAAGACAAGCCAAAGATAGAAGAAGAGCCACCTAAAAGAAACATGAAGGCTATGATAAATATGAGAATATATTTAAATACTATAAAGCAGGCATATGATATGATAAAAAATACTGGAATAGATGCCCAGTACAAAGAAATTGAAAAAGATGATTACGTTGAAGTAGTTGTAAGAATACCTAAAAGAAAATAGATGAAAACGAAAAGTAACTATAAAAAATATTTTGTAGTTACTTTTTTTGTTTAAATGATATAATACTTTAATTTATTTAAAAATAAAAAATAATAAAAAATTAATAAATATAATTAATAAATAAAAGATAAAAATAGTTTTTTTTTTTTTTTTTTTTACTAAACTTCACAAAAACTTCATTTAATAAAAAATATTTTTTGCAAAAAAAGCTTTTAAAATTTTCGCAAAAAATATATAATATACTCATTTAGTTGAATTATAAAACTAATTCATTGCATAAACTCATTTAATTAAAATTTATGTTTGTTTATGTTATCGTGATTATATTCATATTTTGATAACTTAAGATAATTATTATATTAAAAATTTAAAAATAAAGTTATACAAAAGGAGGGTTATATGAAAGGTTTTAAGGGAAAAATATTGAGTATAGCATTAGTTATTACGATGTTAATTACGATGTTGCCGACAACGACATTTGCTACCGTAGCACAAAATGGTAAAACAAATACAGTTGTAAGCGAAGAAAGTAGTACAGAAAATAGTGACAAACTAGAAAATGAAGCTCAAGAAAATAGTAAAGAGGAAAATCAAAAAACAGAAACAGAAAAGCAAGATAAAGAGACAGAAGAGGGAAAAGAAACAAATAACGAGGAAAATCAAAAAAATGAAGAAAAAATAGATTGGCCTCAAAAACCAAACTGGATAGGTAAAAATCCAGAATCATTAGGAGTTCCACAATTACAAAGTGGACAAAATTCATCGTCTTTCTATGCTGTACCAGACGATGATATAACAAAAGAAGATTTAGATAAAGCAAAAGAAGAATCTAACGATTTAAATGTACAAGAAGGAAAAGAAATTTCTCCAGACAAATTTAATATGAAATTAGCTGTTTTTATAAACGGTAAAGAATATAATGGTGGAGATATTACTGTTAAAGAAGGAGAAAATTTCTCTTATAGAGTAGACTGGGGACCAATAAGCAATGATATTCCTGAAATAAAAAAAGGAGATTATTTTACAAAGAAACTATTTACTGTAAAAGGATTAAAATTCCCTAGTACTATAAAAAAGAAACTCATAATAGATGGCATAAATGTAGGTGAAATGAATATAAATTATGATGCTTCAAGTGGAGATATGACTTATAAAGTTATATTTACAGAATATATAAATTTATTTGATAGAAATTCAGTTTTTGCTTATTTCCAGGGAAGTTCTTCATTTACATTTGTAGAGAGTGGAAGTATAAGTATAGATATTTGGGGTGTTAATGGTAATTTAACAATAGAAAAAAATGAAAAACCAATAACTCCAAATGTTCCTTCTGGAAATGGGTGGGACGCACCAAAACCACCTACATTTGATACAAGTATAAAACCGTTTGTAAAAGGAGTAAAATGGGATAATCATGGAAACGAAGGAGATAAAGAACCACAGATAGAATGGAGAATATCTTTTTTAGAAAAATTGCAGAAAAAACAGAAAGAGTTTTTAGAAAAGAATCCTGTAAAAACAAAAGAGGGAATAATAGCTAGAATCAATCAAATTGTAGATGATGTAAAATTTATGGCATATAATGTAGCAAGTGATTTAAAAACAAAGTCTGAACCTAAAGAAAGTAGAACTATTTCTGAAAAAGGATTTTGTATAATAGAGGATACTTTAGATGAAAATCAGGAATTTTATAGAGATGTTCCAAATGAAAATGATAAAAAGAAATATGGAGGAGCTCCGTTTTTTATAGAATTACCAGTCATGTTAGCAGGAACAAACCATATATTAAATGGTTCTGTTGGTAATAATGGTGGAGATGGTGTAGGAGACATAAATCCTTATTTTTCTGGAGGAAACTTTACAGAAATAAAAGAAGGAGATAATTCTACTAAAAGAAATACTGTAAGAAATACGCCTCTTACTTATACGATATTAAAAAATGAAAAAACAAGAAAAGAAACAATTGTAATAAACTGTGGTAAATTAGGGGAAAAAGGTGATAAAACTTTACAGTGGAATGGAACTGAATGGCCAAAAGCAAAATTAGAAGAAAATATAAAAAATTGTCAAAACAAGATAGATCAGATAATAGCAGGACAAAATTCTCCTATATCAAATTTAAAAACTAAATACACAGAATTAGAAAATGTTCTTAGAGAAATTTTAGGGTCAGGAA
The DNA here is from genome assembly GCF_047807365.1 of Peptacetobacter sp. AB800. NCBI lineage: Bacteria > Bacillati > Bacillota > Clostridia > Peptostreptococcales > Peptostreptococcaceae > Peptacetobacter > Peptacetobacter sp. AB800. The sequence goes on from NZ_JBLOUI010000004.1 coordinate 26,911, forward strand.
CAACTAAGGAAGAAGATAAAGAAAAAATAAAAATCTTTATGGATGATTATAAAAAGAAAGTAATAGATACAGCACTTGAAAATGATAAGCAGATAACAGAAAATGATATACCTTCTTTAGAAAAATTAGTTGCTTTAGCAGAGATAAATATAGATACAAATGGAACTAAACTAAAAAATCATAATCAATATGCTAATTATAAAAAAAGTTTAGAAAATGTAGTAAATGACCAAAAGATATTCTTAGATAATAGAATTAAGTATACGGCAGAATGGGAAGTTTTAAAAAGTAGATATGAGAGAACTTTAGAATTTTATTCACAAGAGCAAAATACTGGGATTTATGGATTTGTAGTAAAAATAAGAAGTAAAGTTGTAAAAAATACAGATGATGGATTTTCAAATGATGTAATATTATCAGATTCAGAAAAACAGTACTCATCTCACAAAGAACACAATGTAAAATTTAATGCAGGTATAGTTGGAAACTATGCACGAGGAAGTGTAGTTCTTAAAAAAACTGGTTCAAATGTACCAGAAAGCGATGATTTGGGACAACTAAATAAAGCTAATGGATTAGCAGATGCAAAATTTAAAATTTATAGTTCTGGAAAAAATGATGAGTTTATTGGAGATAATGGACATTTAGCATATTTCTTACCAAAAGATGCCAGTGAAAATAAAGATGCGTATACTTATACTCATACAGGAGACCAAGCTACAGGTTCTATAAAAGGTACAGAAAGTGAACTTGAAGTAAATGGAGATGGAACATTAATTCTTAATAGATTAATGCCAAATAAAATCTATTATGCTGTAGAAACAAAAGCACCAAATGGATATTATGTAGATGAAAGTCCAATAAAAATTACAGTAGAAAAAGATAAAGTAACATATAAGTTAGTTCCTAATGTTCAGAGATCTATTGCAATAAGAAAAATAGACAGTTATTCTAAAAAAGCAATAGGAGGAGCAGAATTTGAACTGTATAAAGGAGAACAAAAGATAACTAATTTCAAAAAAGAAACTATAAATAATCATACAGGGTATTACATAAAAGAAAATGCTTCGGATAAACTTATAACATTAGATGATGTTTTAAGCGATAAAAATGACGATTCAAAGCCTAATTTATGTATACATGGATTAGAACCAGGCACATATACATTAAAGGAAATAAAAGCTCCAGATGGATATGAAGAGGATATAAATGGAAAAGAATATACTTTTACAATTCCAGAAAAATTTAATGAAATAGCTACATCTACCAAATTAGATGATCAAAACCATATAATAAAAGATGATACAGGAAAAGATACTGTTTTAGAGAATACTCCAAAAGTTAATGAATTGTCTTTTACTAAAATAGATGGTAATGAGCCTGTAAAAGAAGAAAAAGATGTCAAAGCAGGTAGTGTAAAGGGAAAAATTATAGAAGTAAAGGATAAAATAAAGAGTCTGTTCCCTACACCTGATTACGATAAATATAATAAATTAGAAGGTGCATACTTCTCTGTATTTAGATTTAAGGGAAGTGAAACAGATTGGAAGAATGCATCATTGAGAGAGAATAATGAAAACTGGGAACCAATAACACCTTCAGCAAATGGAGAATACTTTACAACAAGTCAACATGTTGAAACTATAAAAGCAAATAGACCAGAAGAAATATTTGGAAATATTACAGTACCAGCTATAAAAAGCGATGAAAATGGGAAAATAACTTTGAGCAATATTCCAAAAGGTCATTATACCTTGATAGAAGTAAAAGCTCCAGATGGATATAGTTCTACATTTATAAGATTTTATTTCAATTCAAATAATGTTAATGCAATGACAGGTAAATTAAAATTATTTAGAGAAATAAATTCAGATGGAAGTCTGGAAGACCCACTAAGCGTCAATGCAATATTAAACTTTAAACGTAAATTAAAAATTAAATTAGTAAAATATGATGCTGAAGGAAGTGTTCCTCAGATACCAGAAGAAGATAAATTACCATCAAAATATGGAGAACCAGCTTATAAGTACAATGCCAATATATCAAATCCTAATGGAATAGAAGGCGTTACATATAAGTTATTTATGGATCCAGATGGTGGAGAAATAAATCCTAATCCAGAAGAAATAAAAACAGCAAACAAAGATACAATAGTAGGTGAAAATGCTAAAAATAATTATGATTTATGCAAAGCTGTAGGAGTAACGGATGAAAATGGAATCTTAGATATAACAAATATGAAAGATAAAAACGGAGCTTCTATAGATGGATTACACATGGGTCAATACTATTTAATAGAAGTAGCAACTTCAAAAGAATATGGTGAAGGATATATATTAGATCAAACTCCTATAAAATTTAACTTAGATAGAGATTTATTTACAATATTCCCAAATCCAGAAGATGCTGGTATAGGTATAACTAAAATAGCATCTAATACAAAAGGAGAATCTGGTATAAAAATAATTAAGAAAAATGAAGAAGGAGAGTTGTTAAAAGATGCTGAATTTTTAATAAAAGATAGTGAAGGAAATTATCTATCTGTAGACCCAGTTGAAGGTAAAGAAAATCACTATAAAATACATAATGAATCTAGTGATTCGAATAAAAGAATAAAAGAAATTGCAGATAAAACTAGTTCAGATTTTGATACTCCTTCAAAAGAATATCCTTCAAAAGTAGAAAATTACGGTAAAATTCCAAATGAATTAAAAGTAAAAACTGGAAATAATGGAGAAGTGTTTATCAGAGGATTATCTGCAGGAAAAGAGTATCAATTTGTTGAAATAAAAGCTCCTGTAGGATATAAAATACCAGAGAATAATACATTTAAAGCAAAAGCTCCCAAAACAAGAGAAGAAGAAGGAGCTCAAAAGTTAGAAGGAGATAATTTAATATATCTTACAAAAGAAATAGAAAATACTAAATTAAAAGGAAACTTAGAACTTGAAAAAATAGATTCAGTTACTAGAAAAGGTCTTGAAGGTGCTAGATTTAATTTGTATAAAAAATATGAACAAAATGAAAATATTAAACCTCGTGAAGAAAATAAAATAGAAATACAAGAAACGTATGAACTTGTTAAAGAAAATATAGTAACTGATGAAAATGGTAAAATTAGTATAAAAGACCTTGAATGGGGAGAATACTATATTCAAGAAACAGAAGCTCCAGAAGGATATGTTCTAGATGAGTCTAGGTATCATTTCAAGATAAATGAAAAATCTTTTGATGAAAATGGTAATAATATATCGATAGAAATACCATATATAGAAAATGCACCAAAAGGAGCAAAAAGAATAAGAATAAATAAAACTAATGAATCAAATGAGCCTATTAAAGGTGCTAAATTTAAATTGGAAAAAAGACAAGAAATCAGTAAAGATAATTTTGAATGGATACCTTATGGAAAAGAATTTTACGAAACAGATGAAAAAGGTTGTATAAAAATGGTTCTTCCAGTTGGTGTATATAGATTAGTAGAAATAGAAACAATAGAAGGACACATTTTAGATGATAATGAACTGTTATTTGAAGTTAAAAAGACAGATAAATATGAAGATGAAATAAAAGTAATAAATATAGTAAATGTAAAAGCAGATACAGCATTTTATTTGAAGAAAACTATAGGCTATCAAGGTGAAAATACATTTATTCCATTAAAAGGAGTAATATTCAATTTCTATGATAATCCAAAAGGAGGAATTCCATTAAAGTTTAAAAAGATAAAAGATGGAACTTACAGATATGTAGAAAATCAAAGCAAAGAAGATTTGACTAGTGATTTATCTACAAATGAATATGGTGAAATTAGAATAGCTCTAAATGAAGATTTTATTGGAGATAATCCTAAAAAGCAGTTATATTATCAGGAAATAAAAGCTCCAGGTAATATAGAGATAGATTCTTCAATTCATAAAGCAGATATGTTTAAACAAAATGACTGGACAATTGAAAATATTACAAATCAAATTAATCGGAACAATAGAAAAGTTCTAATAGAAGTAGATAAAAGAAATGAAAATAATGAACCTTTAGAAGGTGCAGAATTTACTCTTTATGATAAAAATGGAAAAGTGTTATCTTCAAAAGTAACTGAAAATAAGGATGGTTCAGCTATTGCAGTATTTACCGATGCGGATGTTGAAGGTGGATTTAAATTAAATGAAAAATACTATATAAAAGAAACTAAAGCACCAGATGGATTTGTACAAGATAAATCAATATTACAATTTACTGTAGATGCAAAATCATTTGAACAAGATGAAAATGGAAATTGGACTATGCCACCAGTAAGTTTTGTAAATGTAAATAAAAAACATAGAGGATTACTAAGAATAATAAAAGTAGATTCTAAAGATAATAGAGTACCTTTAAAAGGTGCAGAATTTGAGATATTTAAGAAAATAGATTGCTTAGAAAATGAATCTAATAAACCAAGTGAAGAACCAAATGAAGAAAATTCAAATAATGAAGAAAATCTAGTAACTAAAATTTTAAGAAAAATTAAAGTAGCTCTTAATATTGATGAAGAAAAATCTCAAGAAGATGAGTCAACACCAGAAACAAAACCAGAGGAATGGAAACATTATGGAGAAGAAAGATATGTAACTGATGAAAATGGAGAGTTTGAACTAGAGCTACCAATAGGAAACTATTACTACATTGAAAGAAAAGCTCCATTTGGTTATGAATCAAATTCTCTTAAAAAAGGACACTTTACAATAAAAAAAGATGAAGAAGAAAGTTTAAAAATTAAAAATGAAGAAATTCAAGGTAAAAAAGGAAATGTTACTTTGAAGAAATATAATTCAACAATGGATAAGATGTTGGAAGGTGCTGAATTTGAGTTATTCTATAAAGATTATTCGGATGGAGAATACAAACAAGTAAATGATAATATTTATAAAACTGATAAAAATGGTGAAATATATATAAGTAATTTACCACCAGGAGAATATTATTTATTAGAAGTAAAAGCTCCTGAAGGATATGAACTTCCTGATAACTTGGAAAATAGAAAACACTATTTTAATATTAGACAAAGTAATGTATCAGTATCTTCAATATTATTGAATGTAAAAAATGATGAAAAAGGTAAAAAAGGAAGTGTTACTTTAGAAAAAATTGATAAAGATACAAAAGATAAACTAAAAGGTGCTGAATTTAAATTATACTATGAACAAAATAAAGTTGGTGGTGGAAAAGAATTTATAGCATACGAAAAAGTATTTACTACAGGAGAAGATGGAAAAATAATATTAAATAATGTACCAATGGGAAGATATTATTTTGAAGAAATAAAAGCTCCTGAAGGATATAAATTACCTGAACAAGAAGAGGATAGAAAATACTATTTCGAAATAAATGGAGAGGATAAAAATTCTATAAATATAACAGTAGAAAATAGTAAGGATGGAACAGGCGGTGGTGGAACTATAACACCAGATCCAGATAAACCGGATAAGCCAGACCCAGAAAATCCGGATCCAGATAAACCGGATAAGCCAGACCCAGAAAATCCGGATCCAGATAAACCAGGTAAGCCAAACCCAGAAAATCCGGATCCAGATAAGCCAGATAAACCAGACCCAGAAAATCCGGATCCAGATAAACCAGGTAAACCAAACCCAGAAAATCCTGGAACAGATAAACCTAATAAAAATGATGGAAATTCTATAATTAGCAAACTACCTAAAACAGGAGATGCTGCGTCACTTGGATTAGCAAGTATTGCATTTGTAGGTGCAGGAACAGGATTATATGCTATAAGAAAGAAAAATCAAATTCCTATGAAACGAAATAGTAGAAGACGAAGAAATATGAAGAAAAAAAGAAGAAGAAAATAAATTTTTGAATAATAATAAAAAGCTACTACATTGATAAATAATGTGGTAGCTTTTTATATATACCCCCCAGTTTTATAGAAGTGTTCTTTTTTCGTATATGATAATATATAATTAAAATAAAAAAGGAAGATGATAAGTATGAAAGAGATTGAAATGTATAAAATATATCCAAATAAAAACCAGCCTAGAAAAAATTTTGATGAAGAAAAAATACAGGAATTAGCTGACTCAATAAAAAAATACGGATTATTGCAGCCAATAATTCTAAAAGAAGATTCAAATGGCGAATATATGATAATTGCTGGAGAGAGAAGATTCACAGCTTGCAAAAAACTAGGAATGAAAAAAATACCAGCTATAATAAAAGATGTTTCATACGAGGAAATAGATAAACTTGCTATAATAGAAAACCTACAGAGAGAGGATTTAAGCCCTGTTGAAGAGGCAAAAGCGTATAAAAGACTTATAGAAAAATACAACCTTACACAGACACAATTATCCGAATCTGTTGGCAAGAGTAGACCGTATATAACAAACAGTATGAGATTATTAAATCTTTGTGATAAAGTTCTAGATATGTTAGATAAAAACGAAATAAGTTCAGGACATGGAAAGGTTCTTTTAAGATTAGAAGATAAAGAAGAACAGGAAAGACTTGCTAAAAAAATCGTAAGGGATAAACTTTCTGTACGTCAGCTTGAATCTATAGTTAATAATCTGCAGAACAAGGAAAAGACAGAAAAAAGTAAATCTGTATATGAGAAGGATTTATTTGTACTTCAGGCAGAGGACACTATGAGAAATATATTAGGTACAAAGGTAAATATCACTAAAGGTAAAAAGAGCGGAAAGATAGAGATAGAGTACTATAGTGATGAAGATTTGGAAGCTATAATTAATATGCTTTTAGGAGAATAAAAAAAGTGTAGCCCTTCTGGCTAAGAAAGGGCTACACCTCGAAACGTAAACTATAAAAAAGTATCGACTATCTAACGATAAATAGTCAATAGAACATATTATACCACAAAAGAAAAAAATTGGAATACTATAAAATCAATTTAAGTTAAAATTAATTTTTAACAAATAAAAAAGGTCATCCTAAATGGATGACCTTATATTTTATAAACTTAAAATATAAAATATTTAATTTTCATCAGCTTCAACATCTTCGCCAGTCCCCTGATTTAATCCAGTTCTCTGTGGTTTTAGATAATCACCTTTACCTAATACTATATGACCACTTTCATAATCTCCACCGTCAACTGTAATCTGTAGCTGCTCGATATCAAAGTTTTCTATAAATGTCTGAGCAACAGCATCTAGCATTAAAGACTCTGCACTGCTTCCTAGATTAGAATTAACAAATTCTTTGCTGACATCTAATACACCAGTTTCTACACCATCAGCTTCAGTTATATCAAAGCTGTTCATTTTTGCATCTTTAGGTATAACTCCTAGATTCTGTAGGCTTTCAAATACCTGTTCTGGAGTTTCTTTCTTACCATCGATTCTATTTTCTATTAATTTTTCATTATCTAAATCGTAGTTGTATACTATTATACTTTCTTCAGCTTCTTCTTCGTTTTCTAATTTATCTTTATCAGCTTTGTCCTCTTTTTTATCGTCTTTATCGTCAGTTTTGTCAGTTTTATCAGTAGTTTCCTGCTGAGTCTGAGGTTTTTTGTCCTTATCTTCTGTTTTGTTGCCACTATCAGTTTTACTACATCCTACAAAAGCCACTGCTAAAGCAAGAACTAGTGCAAGTGATGTTAATTTTTTTATTTTCATAATACTTTCCTCCTAAATGTGAAATTCTATTAGAATTATATTTTGAATGGCGAATATAGTTCACCAAATTCAATTAAGTATTTGGATTAGTTATATTATACTATACTTTGAAAATATAGAGGATACAAAAGGATTACAACGGATTTGGATAAATGTTCTCATTAATGAAGAAGTTGTAACCTAAAAGTATATACTATGAAAAAATTGTGATGAGCTTCTATAGAAATTTTAAAATGGGAATATAGAAAAAATCTATAAAAAGTATATCACTATATATATTTAGATGTGATAAAATTAAAAAGTAAAATAAATTAATTTTTTTAAGGGAGATGTTTAAAATGATAAAAGTAGATGCTAGAGGATTAGCTTGTCCAAAACCAGTTATAAACACTAAAAAAGAATTAGAAAAAATAGCTGAAGGAACAGTAGTTACTACAGTTGACAATACTACTGCAAAAGAAAATCTTTTAAAATTAGCTAAATCTCTTAACTGTGAAGCAACAGTTATAAAAGAAGAAGACGGGGAAATAGAAGTTCAGATAGTAAAAGGAGAAGCTGCTGCTGAAGTAGCTACTGAATCAAATGCTGATATATGTGATCAGGTAGTTTTCATATCTTCTGATAGAATGGGTTCAGGAAATGATGAATTAGGTAAAGTTCTTATAAAAGGATTTGTATACACTTTAACTGAAACAAAACCATATCCAAAAGCTGTTATACTTGTTAACGGTGGTGTTACATTATCTACTGAAAACGAAGCAACAGTTGAAAATCTTAAAAAATTAGAAGAAGCTGGTGTACAGGTATTATCTTGTGGAACATGCTTAGATTACTACGGATTAAAAGATCAGTTAAAAGCTGGTGTAGTAAGTAATATGTACGACATAGTTGAAACATTAAAGAGTGCATCAAACACAATAACAATAGGATAATTGTACAAATTAAATACAATAAATAAAATTGAGCTAATAAAAATGGACTGCTACAAAATCTGTAACAGTCCATTTTTTGATTTTATAAATTGTTTTCTATAGCCATAGAAAGATAATCAGCACATCCTTCTACATTTTTATCATAATATTCTTTGAATCTTTCATCCATTGTGTACATCATAGCTAGAGATTTATGAGCTTCTACGCTGTATTTATTCCATGTCATTTTTATCCATTTTTGATGCATATTAGCTAGTTCTATTGCTTCTTTGCTGTCTAAATCTAGATTTTCTTTTACACATCTTTCAACTAGATTAATGATATTTTCTTCTAATTCTTTAAACAATTTATAATCCTCCTCGCTCATATTAAGCATTTTTATATTAGATTCATCAATTGAATTATCTCCATATTTTTCTCTTATTTCTTTTCCGTAATTTTTTTCATTTTCATCTATTAAGTTCTTTTTAAACACTTCAAATTTTTCTTTATCTGTCATATTGTATTCTCCTTTCAATGATTTTATCGATAATTTTACTGAGTTTATCATAATATCTATTTTTTTCTTTTCTTCTTCAAGACTAAGAAGGTGTTCCTCAAGTGCGGAAGATATGTCGAAATCTTTGCTGTATATGATTTCTTTAATAGTCTGAAGGTCAAAGCCTCGCTCTTTATAGAAAAGTATCTGCTGCAAAAGAGCTACTTCTTTATCATCATAATATCTATATCCAGATTCATTTATAAAGCTTGGTTTTAATAATCCAATTTCGTCGTAATATCTAAGTGTTCTCGAGCTTACACCTGATATTTCAGAAAGTTTTCCAGTACTGTACATTTAAAATCCCTCCCTACAAATAATAGTTTAATATCTTACGCAACGTAAAAGTCAATAAAAATATTACTTCTAAATAAATTTTATATTTATATTTATGTTATAATTCTCTTATAAAGAAAAAGAATTTTTAGGAGAGGATAAAATGCCAGAAGATAGAAATAATAAAGTTAGTTGTTCTAATTATAGGTGTGAAATAGAAGTAACATTAGAAGTAATAGGAGGTAAATGGAAATCTTTAATATTGTGGAATCTCGGAGAACATGGTGTTATAAGATTTAATGAATTCAAAAGAATTATTCCAGACATAAGTCAGAAGATGTTAAGCCAGCAGCTAAGAGATTTAGAGTCTAATAAATTAGTTGAGAGAAAAGTATATAATCAAGTTCCTCCAATGGTAGAGTATTCACTAACAGAAATGGGACAAAAGTTAATGCCTATATTGAAAGAAATGGATATATGGGGAAAAGATTTTGTCGCTAAGTATAAAAAAAATAAATAAATAAAAAATCGCCTTTTACTAAAATTAAAGGCGATTTTTTGTTTATCTATATTAAATGGTGTGAATTAGGCTTTATTATAATATCATTTTATGACTATTGAATCTATCTTTGGCTTCTTTTCTTTTAGCCCACATTTCATCTTCTGATTTAAAAGCTCTTTTTTGTTCTTTATCTTTTGTATACGTAGAACCAAATATTAAATCTAAAATATGAATTGAATCTTTTCCAGCAGTTTCCATAGTATTTCTACAAGAACCACAGTATGTAACAATATTATCTTGATTAAAATCATTTATTCTTCTTGTATAAACTTTTTTAAACAATTCAGGATTTGAATCACAAACCATACCACCAACACCGCAGCATCTTGTATTTTGTCCGTTTTTATCTATTTCATCCCACTTATAACCCAGTTCATCAAGAATCCATCTTATACTTTCATGATGTGTAATTTCATCCCTTGTAACACAAGAGTCATGTATATTAAACACAATATCAGAGTTCTGTCCTATTCCCCTAGATTTTTCTGGAACTCCAATAAGATTTTTCATTAAATCCCAGTAAGATATAACCTTCTGATTTTTTGCTGTTTCTTTAAATATTTTAAAGCATGAAGGACATACAGTTATTATAACTTCTGCACCCATATCATCAAGTATATCTATAGCTTTTTTGTTTCTAACTTCGAATTTTTCTTCTTCCCCTATAAAACGAGTAACTTTACCACAACATTGAAGCATAGCACCTACATTTTCGGCACCTAAAGAATCTTTAAGATGTTTAAATACATTTTCCACACCTTCTGGAGAATGAGCAGAGATACTACATCCAGGTGCAAAGACGTATTTAGTTTTTTTCTTTTTAGTTTCTTTCTTTATAACATTTTCAATAGGAACAGAATCAACTCTTGTGCAATATTCATCAGAACATTCTTTTTCCTGAGAGTTATCGCTTTTATGAAGTAGTTCTAAAGGAACAAGACCTTTATTTTTGGCAGCATAGTCTTCTTTTATAGCAGTAAATACCTCTCTTAAATTAAAATCATTTGGACATTGTAGAGAACACTGATTACACTCATTACATGAATAAGCAATCATTTTATCCATATTATCGCTTCCATTTTCAAGATATTCCTTTAAAAGAGTTTTTGGACAATCTGTATAATCATTTAGCATTATACATTCTTTCATACACAGTTTACATTCGCACTGTCTACATCTATTAGCTTCTCTTTCTGCTTCTTCTTTAGTATATCCAAGAGCAACTTCATCAAAAGATTTTATTCTTTCTGATGGCTCTAATTCTTGCATATCCTCTCTACTACCTTCTATTGTAGACCAATCTGTAGGCATATCGAGTTTAGTTTCATATCCCCAAGTATCTTCAAGAGTACGATTTTCTAAAAGATCCTCTCCATTTAAATATCTTATTACAGATGTAGCAGCTCTTCTTCCAGTTGCCATTGCCTGTATAGCAATTAAAGATTCTCCAGAAGCATCTCCTGCTATAAATATTTTTTCATTTTCGCTAGACTGAAGAGTTAGTTTATCACAGTCAAAAGTAGAGTTTGGTCTCTGTTTAAGTACATCCTTTGCAAAATCACCTTCTACACCTTGACCAATCGCAAATATTATTGTATCAACTTCTAAATACTTAGTGTCATCTTCATCAAATGTAGGTGCAAATCTATTATTTTCATCAAACATAGAAAGACATTTTTTTAATGTTACACCTGAAACCCTATTATTTTCATCTACATGTATTTCTTTTATTGCAGAAGCATGGTTAAACTTTATACCTTCAGCACGAGCTCCTTTAATTTCATGATTAGAAGATGCCATAGTATCAAAGCTGTCTTCTAGACATACAGAGCAAACTTTTTCTATAGAATTCATCCTAATAGCTGTTCTAGCACAGTCCATAGCAACATCACCACCACCAACTACAAGTGCAATTTTGCCTACTTTTTTAGCAGTATTTGTTAAAGCTACTTCTTGTAAAAATTCAGCAGCGCTATAAATTCCATCAGCGTCAGAGTTTTTTAAGCTTCTATCAACACGTCCACTATGTTTTCCAACAGCTACAACAACACTATCAAAACTATCTACTATTTCATTTAAAGATACATCCTTACCGATTTCACAATTAAGTTCAAATTTTATACCTAATTTATCTAAATAAGTTATTTCGTGTTCTAGAACATTTCTTGGAAGTCTGTATTCAGGTATTCCTAGTCTAAGCATACCTCCTCTTACAGGCATTTTTTCAAATATAGTAACTTCACAACCTTCTCTTCTTAATTCAAGTGCCGCTTGTAATCCAGATGGACCAGAACCTATAATAGCAACTTTTTTACCATTTTTAGGTTTTATTGATAAATCCCAATCATTTTCATCATCAAAATTATCAGCAGCATATCTTTTAAGAGATGCTATTGCCATAGGACTATTACCTTCATTCCATTTACACTTTCCTTCACAAGGATGTGCACAGATTCTTCCTAAACTACCTGGTAAGAAAAGATTTTCTCTTATAACTTTTATAGATTCTTTTCCGTTTCCTTCTTTTATAAGTCTTACATATTCTTTGACATTTGTATGCATTGGACATGTAGCAACACATGCTGGTGTTTCATCTCCCATACAATTTTCAACGATTTTTTCCATATTTTTTATAACTTCTTCTTTTATCATAAAAATTCTCCTAATTAATAAACTATTTATTGTTTTTTAAAGTCTTTGGATTTATAGCAAAAATAAATACACCAATAACTATAACTATTCCCCAAAAGGCAAGAGTTGGAGTTATTTTATTTCCAAAGAGTAATGCACTAAATATAATGGTCCATAGCGCAGAAGTACTATTTAATGCAGTACCCATAGCAGAACCAATAAGATCTACAGCTTTATACCATGAAAGGTAAGTAAATGCACCTAAAATAGCAATAAGAGCATATTTGAAAACAAGACCACTAGAAACGATATTGCTTGCTAGAGGATATCCTTTTATTGCAGGTAAGACTATTACTGCATATGCAACCATAGATACAAGATATCTCAAACATAAAAGCTGTTGAGGTGTAGACTCTACAGATACTTCATCTTTTATATGTTTCATAGCAAACCCTATAATGACACCTTCTAATGCCCATCCTAAAACAGCTACAAAGGCAAACATTATTCCTTTAAAGAATGTACCAGGCATATTTCCTGTTGGATTAAATCCAAGCATGAAAGAGCCAGTTAAACTAATGATAATTCCTATAACAGAATTTAAAGAAAGCTTTTCCTTTAAAAATAAATAAGATAATAAAGCACCTACACCAGGATATATAACAGATATACTTGATGCATATGGAGCAGTTGCATATTTAATACCTAGAAGATAAGCACTCATTCCTATTGGAGAACCAACAAGTGCAGCTATTGCAGTTGCCTTACCTTTTTTTGTTTTAAATAGCAAATAGAAAACATGTTTTAATTGTTTGCTAAATAATAAAACTAAAGCAACCCAGAAAAAGCAAAAGCTTTCATGGAAAAATGCTGTAACAAGTGGAGAAAATGAAAAACTAGTTTCAGATATACCTTGTGAAAGAGCAAATGCTTTATCAGTAAAAATAGAATTTAAACCAACTCTTCCCATTAGGACACCATCTAATCCCCATGCGATACCTACAAAAATTCCTAATAATAATCCTTTTTTTAAATTTTTATTGTCCAATTTTAAAATCTCCTTATTATAAAAAAATTAGTTTTATAAGTTTAAATTATTTAATCCATATCATATGATAAATTTTAAGGTCCTTAAATTATTAATAGTTAAATAATATAAAATTAACAAAGAACTGTAAATAAGGCACTTTTTGGTATGTAAATTACCTTTTAGTATGTAAGTTACTTTTTGGTAAAGGATTATTTATATATAAAAGGAGCTAAATAACATAAAGTTAGTTAGCCCCTATATAAAGATATTAGTATTAGAAGTTTACATCTTCTCCATAGTAAACTGCTTTAAATAGTTCTTTCATTTCTTCGACAGATATATTTCTTGGGTTTGTACCTGTACATGGGTCTGCAACTGCAGTTTCAGCTATTGACTGTAAGTTTTCATTAAATACATCTTCAGATAAACCAAATTCTTTTAATGAGTTTGCCATACCCATGTCTTTTCTAAACTGTTTAACAACATTTACTAAAGATTCAACTAATTCATCTTCTGTATTTCCTTCTAACCCTAATCTTCTAGCTATATCAGCATATGCATCTTTAGCTGTTTTAGCATTGAACTGTATTGCAGCTGATAGATATATAGCATTTGCTAGACCATGAGGTATATTAAATATTTTTCCTGTTTTATGAGACATAGAATGAACTATACCTAATATAGCATTTGAGAATGCCATACCTGCTAAGTTCTGAGCTATATGCATATCTTTTCTAGCCTGTTCATCGCCATTGAAAGAATCAACTAAAGTAGCGTATATCATTTCTATTGATTTCATAGCTAAAGCATCTGTTATTGGATTTCTAGCATTAGAAACATAAGCTTCTATAGCATGAGTTAAAGCATCCATACCAGTATTTGCAACTAATGTTTTTGGCATGCTCTGAACTAAATTAGTATCTACTATAGCTACATCTGGAGTTATATTGTAGTCAGCTATTGGGTATTTTACACCTGTTTCATTGTCAGTTATTACTGAGAATGAAGTTACTTCAGTTGCAGTACCACTTGTAGTTGGTATAGCTATAAAGTTAGCTTTCTGTCTTAATTCTGGTAAGTTAAATGGTTTTGCAGCTTCTTCAAAAGTAAATTCTGGGTATTCGTAGAATATCCACATAGCTTTAGCGGCATCTATTGGAGAACCTCCACCTATACCTATTATTAAATCAGGCTGGAATTCATTCATCATTTCTACACCTTTTTTTACAGTTGCTACAGAAGGATCATTTTCAACCCCCTGGAAAATAGAAGTTTCTATATTAGCTTCTTTTAAATTTGACTGTATTTTTGGAACTGTTCCATCCTTGATTAATCTTTCAGAACCGATAACAAGCATTGCTTTAGTTCCTTTTACATTTTTTAAATAGTCGATTGCATTTTCACCAAAGTATAAATCTCTTGGTATTGTAAATCTGTTCATAAGTTTCCTCCTAACAAAGTATTAATTTTGATTACGAAATTAATTATAAATATTAAAAAATTAAAAAAAAAGAAGGCACTTTTAGGTATGATACTTACCTTTAGGTATCAAATTAGATAAATAAACATTTCTGTAAAGTAAAAAAATTTAACTTAATAAAAATAAATGGAAAATAATTAAATTATTTAATATAATATAATTTAGAAAAAGCAAGATGATAATAGTATTAAAACTAGATAAAAAATTTATTTGAAAATTACTAGTGTCATAAAATTCACAAAATTTAGGAGGGAAATAACAATGGAAACAATGTATATAGTTGCATTTAATTCAACACACAACGCAATAAAAACAGAAAAATTATTACAGAAAGACGATATAAAAGCTACTACACTTCCAACACCAAGAGAAATAAGTGCAAGTTGTGGAATATCAATAAAATTTGAAAAAGAAGATATAGAAAGAGTAAAAAATATTCTTTCTGAAAATAGTATAGATTGCAAAGGTTTATTTATGATAGAGAAGCTTGAAGGTGGTAAAAGAAGCGCTTCAGAATTAAACTAATGGAGGGATTATTATGCCATTAAATCTTGAAAAAGGAGATATAGTAGAATTAAAAAAGCCACACGCTTGTGGTTGCAAGGAGTTTGAAATAACTAGAACGGGAATGGATATAAAAGCAAGATGTAAGCAATGTGGAAGATTAATTATGCTAGATAGAGAAACTTTTGAAAAAAGAATTAAGAAGCTAAAAAAAGCAAATGAAGAATAAATATTAATAAAAAGTAGTTTTACAGCAGTAAAAAAAGAGCAAATATTGTACTTAATAAATTAAATGGTAAATAATATATATAAAAAAATGATATAAAAATAACTCGTTTTTTTAATATTTAACGTATATTATTTAAGAAAAATTTGATATAATGTAATTATAAAATGAATAAATTCATTGAAATAAACATTTTCATGGGGGTGCTATAAAAATGGCAGTAAAATTTGCAAGAAGATTAGACAACTTAGAAGGATCAGCAATACGTGAACTGTTAAAATTAACAGCTAGACCAGAAGTTATATCATTCGCTGGTGGTATGCCTGCTCCAGAATTATTCCCAGTAGAAGAAATGAAAAAAATATCAGTTCAGGTTCTTGAAGAACAGGGAAAAGTAGCCTTACAGTATACTACTACTGAAGGATACAAACCATTAAGAGAAAAAATAGCAGAAAGAATGAACAGAAAATTAAAAACTAATGTAGGTCCAGACGATATACTTATAACAAGTGGATCTCAGCAGGGTCTTGATTTCTCTGGTAAAGTATTCCTAGATGAAGGTGACATAGTATTATGTGAAAGTCCATCATACATGGGTGCTTTAAATGCTTTCAAATCATATCAGCCAAAATTCATAGAAATACCAACAGATGATAACGGTATGATAATGGAAGAACTTGAAAAAGTATTAGAAGAAAACGACAGAGTAAAAATGATATATGTTATACCAGATTTCCAGAATCCATCAGGTAGAACTTGGCCAATGGAAAGAAGAGAAAAATTCATGGAAATAATAAATAAATACGAAATACCTGTTATAGAAGATAACCCATATGGTGAATTAAGATTCGAAGGTGAATTCTTACCATCATTAAAAGCTATGGATACTAAAGGTTTAGTAATATTCCTTGGAACATTCTCTAAAATATTCTGCCCAGGATACAGATTAGGATGGACTTGTGCAGCTCCAGAAATATTAAACAAATACAATATATGCAAACAGGGAGCAGACTTACAGGCTTCTACAATATCTCAGATGGAAGTTAACAAATTCATAGAAGAATATGATTTAGATGCTCATGTTGAAAATATAAAAGCTTGCTACGTTAAACGTAGAGATTTAATGTTAAAAACTATGGAAGAAGAATTCCCAGCATGTGTTAAATTCACTCATCCACAGGGTGGTCTATTCACTTGGGTAGTACTTCCAGAAAACGTAAAAGCAGCTGAAATGGCTACTAAATGTCTTGAAAAGAATGTTGCATACGTACCAGGAGATTCATTCTTCCCTAATGGTGGAGTATACAACTGCTGTAGATTAAACTACTCTAACATGCCAGAAGACAAAATAGTTGAAGGTATCAAGAGAATGGGACAGGTTTTAAGAGAAGAATTAGGTGAATAATCTTTAAAACTTTGAATAAATAAAAAAAAAGCTATTGTACTTAGTACAATAGCTTTTTTTATTTGCTAAATGGAAATTTCCATATAGCAGGTGTAAAAATAGATAAACCTATAGCAATATCATCTGTCAAATTTTCAATAATGTGAGGAATATTACTTTTTATTATAGTTGTATCTCCAACTGATAATTTTATATCTTCATCTGGAAGATGTATAATAACCTCTCCTTTTTCAAGCATAACAATTTCTTCACTTTCATGAATTACCGGAAAATCACCATCACAAGACTTAGGATCTAGAAAGAACTTTATAGCTAAAGACTTAGGTATAAAAGTTTCATTAGGCATAGGAGTAAGTAGATGATATTCAACAGTAGAATTAGGTTGTTTCATCATAATTACATCACCGCTTTTTGTAGTAAGATCATCAGAATGTTTTTCGGTTTCCATAAGAAGATACGTCGGAATATCTAATGATTTAGAGATTTTCCTTAAAGAAGAAAGTGAAGGGTCTACTAAATTTCTTTCTATCTGAGAAATATAGCCTATAGATAAACCAGTTTCATCAGAGAGTTGTTGCAAAGTTATACTTTTGTTTTTTCTAAAATTTCGTATTCGTTCTCCAAGCATTTTTTACCTCTCTATAAATTATATTTTATATATTTAAAACAAATGTTTTCCCTTAACCTATACAATGATATCACAAAAAAAAGATAAGATAAAGTTATAATTTTTAAAATAAAAAAATAAATAAAGATTTTTTTTTTATAAATACAATAAAAAAATAGGGTTAAATTTGACTGAAAACGAAAAAAATCTGTAAAAATAGTAAAAATAAGCCTAAAAAGGCAAAAAATGTACAAAAATAGACTAAAAAAAATACTTAATTACGATTAAAAAGTTATTTTTTTTATTATTTATAAAAAATATTTTGAAAATTTATTGATTAATAAAAAAATATGTGCTAAAATTATAAAAAAAAAGATGATACTGAATTTTCAGAAAAGCTAATATATTTATATTCTTGAGAAAAAGCTAGTCTATCTGAAAAAATCCAATTCAGTTAATCACAGGAGGGTAAAATGAAAATAGTTGATATCAAAATTGAAAAAATACGTATTCATCTAAAGAAACCGTTTAAAATAGCATTTGCGGTTCAAGATTATGCAGACAATGTAATAATTAAAGTTATGACAGATGAAGGAATATATGGACTAGGAGAAGCAGCTCCTTTCTCACCTGTAACTGGAGAAACAGTAGATAGTGTTATAAGTACACTAAACATGTTCAAAGAAGGATTAATAGGAATGGATCCTTTAGAAATAGAAAAAATACATGTTTTAATGGATAGACTTATAACTGGAAATTCATCAGCAAAAGCGGCTATAGATATAGCTTTATTTGATATAAAAGGGAAGGTGATGGGACAGCCACTATACAAAATACTTGGAGGATATGATAATAAAATACAGACAGATATGACTATCGGTATAGATACTCCAGAAAATATGGCAAAAGAAGCAAAAGAAAGAGTAGAAAACGATGGATTTAGAATATTAAAAATTAAAGCAGGAATAAATCCAGATGAAGATATAAAAGCATTACAGTTAATAAGAGAAGCAGTTGGAAATGATATACGCCTTAGAGTAGATGCAAATCAGGGTTACTGTGTAAATGATGCAGTAAGAGTTTTAAAAGAATTTGAAAAAGTTGGTGTAGAAGCAGTTGAACAGTGCCTACCTCATTGGAATATGAATGATGCAAGATTAATAAGAGAAAAAGTTGGTTTAAAAGTTATGTTAGACGAAAGCATACATTCTCCAATGGATGCAGCTAAAGCTTGTAAAATGGATGCAGCTGACATATTAAATATAAAACTAATGAAATGTGGCGGACTTTATAATGCATTAAAAATAAATGCTATAGCAGAAGCTAATGACGTTAGATGTATGGTTGGATGTATGCTAGAAACTAAAATAGCTATAGCAGCTGGAGCTAGCTTAGTAGCAGCTAAGAAAAATATAACAGAAGCAGACTGCGATAGTTTCATGTACTGTGTAGATCCAGATAATGGAATGGAAGGCGGATTTGAAATAAATGGAGATACATTCGTTCTTTCTGATAAACCAGGATTAGGTATAGACTTTGATTTTTAATTAAATTATAAGAGAATTAAAAAGAATATGCAGTATATTTTATATACTGCATATTCTATAATAGAAGGAGGATAACATATGGAAAAAGCTGTTTTCAACACCCCAGAGACATTGCTATTAGTAATGTTTATGACAGTTTCTGTAGGATTGTGGTTACAGAAATTCAAAGTATTTAAGTCTTTAGGACCAGCACTTACAGTAATTATATTAGGAATAATACTTTCTAATTTAAAAATAGTTCCTGTAAATCATGACGTTTATGGAATTTTATCAGGGTATTGTATACCATTATCTATATGTATATGTTTATTAAGTTTAGACTTAAAAGAAATGAAAAAACTTACAAAAGAACCTATTATAGCATTAATATCTGCAGTATTATCAGTTTGTATAATGGCATTTATATTTGGATTAGTGTTTGCAGGAAAAATAGACGAAGGATGGAAAGTAGCAGGAATGTTTGTTGGAACATATACTGGAGGAAGTGCCAACCTTACAGCTATAGCAGTTGGTCTTGATGCGGCTAGAGAAACAATAGCAGCAGCAAATGCAGCAGACTATGTAATAGGTATACCAACACTAGTGTTTATGTTTGCAGCGCCTGCTATATTAAAAAATTCAAAAAAATTCCAGAAATTCTGGCCATACCATCACACAGATGATGAATTATTAGGTGAAGGAGATCATACAGAATTAATGGCATCTAAAGAATGGAGTATACAAGATATAGCTTGGATGTTGTCTTTAGCATTTGCGGTATTTGCAGTAGCTTCTTGGTTATCTGGAGTGATATTTGGTGAAGGATTTAGAAGTGCAGGAAGAGTTATACTTATAACTACATTCTCTATAATATTAGCTCAGTTCCCACGGGTTAAAAGACTTAGAGGAAACTTTGACTTAGGTTTATATATAGCACTTTTATTCTTAACAACAATAGGATTTGCAGTTAATCTAAAAGATTTCTTTGGATCAACTTTACATATAACAGTATTCTGTTTCTGTGTTGTTATAGGTTGCACAATACTACATTTAGCAATAACAAGAATATTCAAAATAAGATATGAATATGTATTATTATCAATAGTGGCAGCTATATCAGATGGGCCAACTGCTGCATTAGTAGCATCAAGTGCTCAATGGAAGAGTTTAATAAATATAGGACTTCTAATGGGAGTTATAGCCGGGGCATGTGGTAACTATGCCGGTATAACCGTCGCATATTTAATAAAGGGAACTTTAGGAATGTAATTGATTATAGGCAAAGGACTTTTAAATTTAAAAGTTTTTTGTCTTAATTAAATTTATTGTTAATTATTAGGAGGATAAGAATGAGAGAATATAAATTGTATATATCAGGAATACTATATGGATATGTTTCTTATGAGGGAGAAAAAGTATATTACAAAGAGTTAGATGTATATGAAAACAAATTTCTAGATAAAGTTGAATTGACAAAAGAAAAAAATTTAGAAATAACTGACTTTTGTAAGATAAATCTTCTTGAGTTAACAGATAAAATAGAATACTATGAAAAACACTTAGATGGAAAAAGAAAATTCCTTAGAACTAAGTATGGTGAAACTTATGAGTTAGCAGAGGATAATTATTATATTCAGAGAAGAAAAAAATTCCCATTAAATGTATTAAAAAGAGATGGTGAAATAGTAGCTTTCTTATGCTCTAATAGAGAATATTCTTCTATATTGGTAAAAGAAGGTTACGAAGATATTACTCCTTTAAAAGCATGGAACGAAATAAAAGAACCTATTCATCCAGTTAAATATGAGGGAATGTTCGATGTTGAAATGAGGGATGGTGTAAAATTATCAACAGATGTATTTTTACCAGCAGATATAGAAGGTGATATTCCTGCTATACTAGTACGTACTCCTTATGGAAAAGAACTTAATAATCAGTCATATTTTAAATACGTTCAAAGAGGATATGCGGTAGTAATACAGGATGTAAGAGGTAGAAATCTAAGTGAAGGTGATTGGATGCCAAACTATACAGAGGTAGAAGACGGTGACGATACTATAACGTGGATTGCAAATAGACCTTGGTGTAATAAAAAAGTAGGTATGATAGGTGGATCTTATCTTGGATATGTTCAGTGGGCAGCTGCAGCTAGTGGAAATCCATATTTATCAGCGATGGTAAGTATAGTTTGTGCTGGAAGTGCATTTATGGACTTACCAAGAAGAGGAGGATGTTTAACATCTGGAATGTTAGCATGGGCATTCTCTGTATCTCAGAAAAAATTTAAACCTGAATTAATGGAAAGAGATGATTGGGAAGAAGTTTTAAATATAAGACCATTAGAAAATATACCAGAAATAGCATTAGGATATAAAGTTGATTTCCTTGATAATTGGTTTAAAAATCAAGACTATTGTAAATTCTGGGCTGATTCTGATTGGCATGCAAGAAGTAAGAGAATAGTTATTCCTACATTAATAATGTCAGGTTGGTTTGATGATAATGGAATGGGAACAACACAAGCTTTAGATATAGTTAAAGATTTCCCAGTAGGAAAAAGAAAGGTTATATTAGGACCATGGCAGCATAGTGGTAATTCAAGATACGACTTACATGGGGTTGACTTTGGAGCGAATGCGCTTAGATTTGATATAGATCTTAACTTCTTAAAATGGTTTGACCGTCATTTAAAAGGAATAGAAAATGGAATAGATAAAACATCTCCAGTAGAATATTATACAGTAGGAGATAATGAATGGAAAACAGCTGAAAATTGGCCAGTTCCAGAAACTGAAAAGGTTGAATTGTTCTTAGATAGTAACGGGGATGCAAATACTTCTTATGGGGATGGTAAGATAGTATTTGAGAAACCAGAAGAAGAAAAAGCTGATGAGTACGAATATGATCCAAACAACCCATCTATACATATAATAGATATGTCAGAAAACGAAATAGAGGTTCCAGAGGATTATACAGAGGAAGAAAAACGAGATGATATGCTTTGCTATACAACTGATGTATTAGAAGAAGATTTTACAATAACAGGTGATATGGATGTTGAACTTTATGTTTCTTCTGATGCTGTCGATACAGATTTTATAGTTAGGGTAACTGATGTAGATGAAAATGGTAAATCTATAAAATTAGCGGATGGAATTCTTGGAGCAAAATATAGAAATAGTTTTGAACACCCTGAATTTATGGAAGAAGGGAAAGTATATAAATTAAACATACTTACAACTAAGATATCTAATACATTTAAAAAGGGACATAGAATAAGAGTTACAATAACTTCAAGTGCTAAAAACTTTATATTCCCAAATAGTAATACTAAAGATGGATTCAACAGTGAAACTTATGTTATAGCTAACAATAAAATTCATCATGGAGGAGCATACCCTTCAAAAGTAACTGTTAGAAAAGAAAAATAAGTATAATCACTATATTTTTTGTAAAGCGTTAAATATTATTATTTGACAAGGGAAAAGTCAGTGGATAAAATATCTACTGACTTTTCTAATATATAAAGTAATAAAAATATGATACCCTAGAAAAAATTTTAAATGAATGTTTTTATTAAGAGATAATATAAAAATTTGTTGACAATAATACTTGCACGTGATAATATATACAAGTATGAGAATTAGATTCTCATTTCTCTGCTCTAAATAATTTAGAGCCGTTAAGTCCAAAGGGAGGTGAATTGTAGTGAGAGATTACGAATTAGTTTACGTTGTGAAACCAGTTCTAGATGAAGAAACTAGAGAAGGTGTACAGAACAAAATAAAAGAAATAATAGAAACTAATGGTGGTGAAGTAACTAAAGTTGACGCTTGGGGAAATAGAAAACTAGCTTACCCAATAGCTAAATTTACTGAAGGTTTCTACACATTAGTTAACTTCAAAGCTTCTGTTGAATTACCAAAAGAATTAGACAGAAACTTAAAAATAAACGAAAACGTAATAAGACACATGGTTGTTGTTTGTGACTAATCATATCTTATTTAAATAGGTGGTGTTTTTATGAATCAGGTTGTACTAGTAGGAAGACTTACTAAAGATCCAGAATTAAGATATATTCCAGGATCAGGAACACCAGTAGCCACATTTACTCTTGCAGTAAACAGAGATTTTACTAAAAGAGATGGCACAAGAGAAGCCGATTTTATTCCTATAGAAGTTATGGGAAAAGCTGCTGAGTTCTGCGCGAACTATCTTACAAAAGGTAGATTAGTAGCATGTAACGGGCAGATAAGAGTTGATAATTATCAAACTCAGACAGGCGAATGGAAGAACTTTACAAAAGTTAGCTGCAGACAGGTCGATGCACTTGAAAGCAAAAAAGCTGCTAGCGAAGGTTCTTACAACAATTTTGAGAATAATTACAGTAATAACATAAAAGAGAATCATAATGAACCAGCCTTTGAACCTAGTGGTCTGTCTTCAGACTTGGACCCAGAAGGTTTTGGAGCTGTGGACGATGACGACATACCATTTTAAAAAGGAGGGAAATTAGTCATGATGAACAAAAGAAGACGTAAGAAAAAAAGAGTTTGTCAGTTCTGCGCTGATAAAAACGCTAAAATAGATTACAAAGATACTCAGAGATTACAGAGATATGTTACTGAAAGAGGTAAAATATTACCAAGAAGAATATCAGGAACATGTGCTAAACATCAGAGAGAATTAACAAAAGCTATAAAAAGAGCTAGAAATATAGCACTTTTACCTTACACATTAGACTAGTAAATAATAACGGATAAAATCCTATCGAGCAAAGCTCGATAGGATTTTTTTCGTTATTAAACAAATTAATTTTGAATTGTGTATAATGTGTACTATATCATTAAAGACTTTTATATATATCTATTTGTGATATAATATTAATATTAGGGTATTAATAAAATATGCAAAATTAAACGCAAATTTATTAATTTAATCAAAAAGATTTAAATATATAATTGCTAATACGATTATATAAAACTACTAATAGATATGACAGGAGAGGGAAAATGAAAAAACAGAACCAAACGGTAACTGTGATGCTTATGACTGCCATAGCAATAGCTTTAGCTGTTGGAACAACTACTCTTACTACGGCATCAATGGCGATAATATTCACAGTGTGTATACCATTTGCGATAGTTGGAATGATATCTACTGAAAAACAGAGCATGGCTGCATTTGTTGTTTCAGTACTAGCTATATTTGGTTTAACAGATGTTAGGTACGCTATGGAAGTTGTTGTAACATTTGTCATCCCGTCTATTTTAGTTGGGCGACTTATTGACTCGGTAAGTGAAAAAGATGACGAAGAACGACAGGAACCAATCTATATGGGAATAATTATTTTCATTTTATCGACAATAGCATACGTTATAATAGCTAAATATATGATGAATATAGATGTTGTAAAACAGCTTACTGATACATTTGCCAAAATATCAAAGACGCGGCTAGAAAATATGCCAAAAGAACAGTTAAATGTTCTTGGAGATGTTACAGCTGCGGAACTTACGGATATGTTTAGAAATATGATAGTTTCATTGTTATTTATTCAGTCTGGAATATGTGTATTCTTTACATATTTCTTAGGTGGAGCAATAGCCAAAAGAATAACAGATAAGAACTTAAATAGAATAAGAATGTCTGGTTTTTATTTACCAGGAAATGCAGTGGTTATAACATTTGTTATATACCTTGCAGTATTTGGGCTTTCATATATGGATACAGGTCTAAATACTACTGTTATAATGGGAAATTTACAGATAGTATTTAATATAATGTTTATGATGCAAGGAATTTCTGTATGTATATACTTTATAAAGACTAGAATTGTTCAAGGAAGAGGGGGAATAATATTCCCAGTTATATTGATTGTTACTCTAGGAGTGATGGGTGGAGGTACACTCATAGCTCTACTAGGTATGCTTGATTGTATTATGGATTTTAGAAAGATTAAACCAAAAATGAAAAAATCCATATAGGAGGATTGAAATGAACGTAAAGCCAAATTTAGATAGAAGTAACCGAGAAAATATAATATATCTGGTTATAATGCTTATTGGAGGAGTAGCTCTTTTATATTATAATGCAGTAGCTGGAATTGGATTTATAGCTGTATCGGGGATAGTATTCTACCTTAATTTAAAAAATAATGAATCAAAAAAAATAGAATGGATGAGATATGTTGAAAATCTATCTTTAAATATGGATAAAATTGCAAAAAAAGCCATAAGATATTTGCCGATACCTATGTGTGTAATTGAGTTTAATGGAAAAATAACTATGCACAATGATAAATTCTCAGAAATCATAGGTAGAGATAGATTACTAGATGAAAATATTAAAGATGTTGTAGGGGAAATTGATTTAACAAAAGCGTTAAACGACGAAAACGAAATGTACTCTGAAATAGAATACAAAGATAAAAGATACAGCATCGTATATAGAGTAATAAAAAATAGAACAAATTCAGATGTAGATTATATGATGGTTCTTTATTGGTTAGATAAAACAGATTATTTAAATCTTAAAGAAAAATATATAAACGAAAAAACAGTTATAGGAATTATAGAAGTAGACGGATACGAAGAAGTTATTAAAAGTGCAGATGAAGAAAATAGACCTTTAATAACTGCAGATATAGAAAGAGTACTGTCTACATTTGAAACCGAGTCAAAAGCAGCTATGAAGAGGGTATCTAAAGATAAATTCTTCTTAGTTATGAATAGAGAAGAGCTTAAAAAAATAGAGCTAGATAAGTTTGAAATACTAGATAAAATTAGACATATAGACCATGGAAATACACTTCCAGTAACGATAAGTATGGGTGTTGGTATAGATGGAGAAACTATAAACGATAATTTCAAAATGGCAGTTGGAGCCTTAGACTTAGCACTTGGTAGAGGTGGAGATCAGGTTGTTGTAAAAACTAAAGATAATTTCTCATTCTACGGAGGAAAATCTAAAGCTGTAGAAAAGAAAACAAAAGTTAAATCAAGACTGATTGGTCATGCTCTAAGAGAAATTATAAATCAGAGTGAAGATGTTCTAATAATGGGCCATAGATACCCTGATATGGATGCTATGGGGGCTGCAGTTGGAATATACGACCTTTGCAAAGCTTGTGGTAAGGAATCTAATATAGTATTAGAAAATCTAAATGACTCTATAGAAATTTTTGCTAAAAAGATAAAAAAAGATAAATACTACAAAGGCATTTTTATAAATCACGAAACAGCTATAGAAAGATGTAAAGAGGACACGTTAGTTATAGTTTTAGATACTCATAGACCAAACTTTACAGAGTGTCCTAAGCTTCTGGAAATATCAGACAAAGTTGTAGTTATAGACCACCATAGAAGAGGGGTAGAGTTTATAAGTGACGCTGTTCTATTATTCCATGAAATATACGTATCATCTACATGTGAGATGGTTACAGAGCTTATTCAGTATATGGATGAAAATATTAAAATAAATAAAATGACAGCGGAAGGACTACTTGCTGGTATAAATCTAGATACTAAAAACTTTGCTTTTAAAACAGGTGTAAGAACATTTGAAGCAGCATCGTATCTAAGAAAAATCGGTGCAGATACTATAGAAGTTAAAAAGCTATTCAATGCTGATATCAGCGACTTTACAACCAAAGCAGAAATTATACAAAACACAAAAATTATAAACAATAGAATTTGTATCGGATATACTTCTTCAGAAATTGACAATGTAAATGTAATTATAGCCAAAGCAGCTGATGAGCTTTTAAACATCAGACAGGTTGAGGCTTCATTTGTGCTAGGTCAAAAGGATGGAAAAGTATTCATTAGTGCTAGATCATTAGGAGATATAAATGTCCATGTAATGATGGAAAAACTAGGCGGTGGCGGTCATATAGATATCGCTGGTGCACAGCTTAAAAACGTATCTCTTAAAAAAGCATATAATATGGTACATGAAATAATAGAAGAATTCTTAGAGGAGGATAAATAGATGAAAGTAATATTATTAAAAGACGTAAAAGGTACAGGTAAAAAAGGAGAAATGAAAGAAGTTAGCGATGGTTACGCAAGAAACTTCTTATTCCCTAAAAAAATGGCTGTACAGGCAGATGCAGGAAATATAAAAGAATTAAAAGAAAAACAGAAATCACAGGAATTCCATGCTCAGAAAGAATACGATGAAGCAGTACTTCTTGGAAAACAGATGGAAGAAATAAATATAGAAATATACACTAAAGCTGGAGATGGAGGAAGATTATTTGGATCAATAACTTCTAAAGATATAGCTGAACAGCTTAAAAAACAGAAAGGTATAACTATAGACAAAAGAAAAATAAACCTTGAAGAACCAATAAGAGTTTTAGGATCTACAAGAGTAGAAATAAAAATACATCCAAAAGTAACTACTAACATAAGAGTAGATGTTAAAGAAAAAAATAAATAAGATAGGGTAAAAAAATGGCAGATATAACCAGAATACCACCTCACAGCGTCGAATCAGAGCAGTCTATTCTAGGTTCAATCCTGCTTGATAAAGACGCTATAATAACAGTAGCAGAGACAATTACTCCGACAGATTTCTATAAAGATGCGCATAGAATTATCTATGAGAGTATGATGGCTCTGAACAATAAGAATGAACCTATTGATATGGTAACACTAACGGATGAGCTTAGAAAAAGAGGATATCTAGACGATATAGGTGGTGTAACATACCTTACAAGCTTGTCTACAATAGTTCCTACAACATCAAATGTAAAATACTATGCAGATATAGTAAAAGAAAAATCAGTACTTAGACAGCTTATTAAAGCATCAAATGACATAATCAACTTAGGATATGGAAGTGGAGAAAGCGCTGAGAATGTACTAGATTTTGCAGAAAAGAAAATATTTGATATTTCTCAGGAAAGAACAAATGACGATTTTAAACCTATAAACCAAGTTCTTATGGATACATATGATATGATAGAGTCTATATATTCTAACAAGAGCGATGTAATAGGAGTAACTACAGGGTTTAAGGACTTAAATAAAAAGATAAATGGACTACAGAGAACAGACTTAATACTAGTGGCAGCAAGACCTGCTATGGGTAAAACAGCATTTGCGCTTAACTTAGTTCAAAACGCTGCTATAAAAGGAAATGCTTCAGTTGCAGTATTTAGTTTGGAAATGTCTAAGGAGCAGCTTGCTCAGAGAATGATTGCAGCTCAATCAAATGTAGAGCTTAAGAAAATGAAAACAGGTACATTAAACGATGCGGATTGGCCTAGGATAATAAGTGCTATGGCAGTTATGTCAGATGCAAAAATATTTATAGACGATACTCCAGGTATAAAGATAAATGAGCTTAGATCTAAATGTAGAAAGCTAAAAATGGAACAGGGACTAGATTTAGTTATGATAGACTACCTTCAGCTTATGGAAAGTGATTCTAAGAATGAAAGTAGACAGCAAGAAATATCAAAAATATCTAGATCGCTAAAAATATTAGCAAAAGAACTAGACTGCCCTGTTGTTGCATTATCTCAGTTATCGAGAGCACCAGAGCAGAGAGCAGATCATAGACCTGTACTTTCAGATTTAAGGGAATCTGGAGCTATAGAACAGGATGCAGATATAGTAATGTTCCTTTACAGAGATGAATATTATCATTCAGATTCAGAAAAAAAAGACCTAGCCGAAATAATAATTGCTAAAAATAGACACGGAGAAACAGGTTCAGTTGAGCTTGTTTGGATGGGTTCTATACAGCGTTTTGGTGATAAAGTTAAAGATTTATAAAGTTTTATATCCACAGAATATAGGTTCGAAAGCCTTGAATTCTGTGGATATTTTTATATATTTTTTAAAAAGTGTTGAAAAATAAACAAATAAGATATCAACAATATCCACAAGTTAATTGTTGATAACTGTTGATAACTTTTTTGCATAAATTTATGCAAAAAAAATTAAAAAAAGTGTTGACGAGAAGGCACATTCTAGATATAATATTACTTGTGGTTGAGGGGAACACATTAAAAACATTCAAAAATACAGAATGTGGTCTATTAGCTCAGTCGGTAGAGCACTTGACTTTTAATCAAGGTGTCCCGCGTTCGAATCGCGGATAGATCACCATCTTCTGGCCCGTTGGTCAAGCGGTTAAGACACCACCCTTTCACGGTGGTAACAGGAGTTCGATTCTCCTACGGGTCACCATCTTTTTTATTAATAATTTTTAGTGTGGGGTTATAGCTCAGCTGGGAGAGCATCTGCCTTACAAGCAGGGGGTCACAGGTTCGAGCCCTGTTAACCCCACCATTAAAACTGAACACGCTGGTGTGGCTCAATTGGCAGAGCAGCTGACTTGTAATCAGCAGGTTGTAGGTTCGATTCCTATCACCAGCTCCATATATACTTTAAATCTGGATTTTATAAACCGGATTTTTTTTTACTTATTTTTATAATAAAAGTTGTTTCAAAAGATTTATTTTTATTGTAAAAAGTAAATGTAGACTCATTCTATAAATGAAGGACATCGTATTAATGCGGTGTCCTTATTTTTTATGATATAATATAAAAAAATAAAGGATTGGAGAGTGTAAAAATGAAAGTTACATTTTTAGGACATTCAGTTGTATTGATAGAAAATAGAAATTTTAAAGCAATTATAGATCCATTTATAAGTGGAAATGGGCTATGTCCAATAAAAGCTGATGAATTAGATGGATTAACTCATATATTCATAACACATGGACATTCAGACCATATGGGAGACTGTATAGAGCTTGCTAAAAAATGTAGAGCTACAGTAATAGCTAACCATGAGATAGCACACTACTTAACTAAAAAAGAAGTAGAAGTACATTCTATGCATATAGGTGGTAAATTTATATTTGATTTTGGAAGTGTAAAAATGACCCCAGCACTTCATGGTTCAGGAATAGAAGACGGAGACGAGATGCTTTACGGTGGAAATCCGTGTGGATTCCTGATAGAAATTGATGGCAAGAAATTATATCATGCTGGAGATACAGGTCTTACAATGGATATGAGACTTCTTGAAGATGAGCATATAGATTTAGCATTTCTTCCAATAGGTGGTAATTTTACAATGGATGTAAAAGATGCAGCAAGAGCTTGTGAATTTATTAAACCTGATAGAGTAGTACCTATGCACTACGATACTTTTGATTTAATAAAAGCAGATCCTAATAAATTTAAAAAGAGAGCAGAGTATGCAGAAGTAGTTATATTAAATCCCGGAGATGCAGTAGAATTATAATTTTAGTGAAAATATATTAAAAGTATAAAATTAATATTAATTTAAATATAAAATTCAAATAAAGATAAATAAAAAGCTGTCGATATTATTGACAGCTTTTTTTGAAATATTTCATCAGTAATTATACTTCCCATCTTAAATCATGACCTAAAAATTCTAATATTCTAAAGTTACCTACTATTCTAGAGAAAGTCCTCTGAGAATATAACTCAACTATTTTACTAGAGTCCAAATTTGTAGATATGATAATCTTCTTGCCGGCAAGAAGTCTAGTATTTACTATATTAAAAATTTCTCCACTAGAGAATGAGTTGTTTAACTCTGTACCTAAATCGTCGATAATCAATAAATCACAGTCGAAAAGATTTTTGTAGTTCTCGTCATTGATTCTAGAATCCTCATCTTTTCTAAATTTATAGTTCTCTAAAATCTCAAGTATTCTAAATGCAGTCTGATATATAACACTATAGCCTTGGTCTAGTAAAGCTTTGGCGATACAGTTGCACATGTAAGTTTTTCCAAGTCCTGTCGCACCGTGGAAAAATAGATTTGAGTTATTATCCTGAGCAAACTCGCTTACAAAAGAGTCACAAACAGATAAAATCTTTAGTATATTTTGCTTTGGAGATATATTCTTTCCTTCAATTATCTCATCAGAGAATATACTCAAATCAAAGTTTTCAAAGTTTTCTTTTTCTAAAACTCTACTTAAATTTGACATTTTATAGGCTTCGTTTATTATTGCCTGTTTAAGACAAGTACATTTCTTACCTCCACCTAAAAATCCGGTATCCTTACATTTTGGACAGCTGTACTGCATTTCAAGGTAGTTTTCTGGTATTCCATTTTCGGCTAAAATCTGTTTTTTTCGATTAACAAGTTCTTCCATTTCACGCTTACATTCATAGACGATTTCTTCTCTTGCCTTAGTGTCTTTTAAAACAGCCTTTGTAAGTCTAAGACCAGACATGGAAATTTCATCATCTATTTTCTTTATTTCAGGAAGAGATTCATAAATAGACTGTTTTCTTTTTTCTAGTTTTTCTTCATTATCATCTCTTTTTCTTTGATATTTTAAGAGAATATCTCTAATTTTTTCCTCTTTCATACAAATTCATCCTTTCTAAAGATAAAGCTACTTAAACTTCTTCTCCTGGCTTTTTCTAATTTTCTCTTCAAGTTGCTCAGGAGTATATTTAGTAACTGTTTCTTCAAAGTTTTTAAATTTATTATAACTTGTAGGAGCTTTTGATGTAGTTTTAGCATATGAGCGAGTGATCTTTTTGCTATTTTGCTCCTTTTGTTTTTCTAGTTCTTTTTCTTTTTCCTTCCGCTTAAACTCTTCAACGGCTTTAAGCTCAGCAAGGGTGTGGATTTCTTCATTTGCCCAGTTTTTGACTATTCCATTGACATAAGATATTGAAGGAGTTGATATATTTTTACATTTTGAACAAGCTTCTAAAACTAGCTCGATATCAGCATTATAAACATCAAACCAAGTATCCATAGCCTCTTTTTCAGCACGAGTAGGTTCTCTTCTAAATCCAAGCTCATTGAAAACAATACGATACATTGAATATCTCTGACTTCTCTCAGCAAAACTGTCCTCAACATCCTTAACTGTATAAAGATTAGAATCGTACCAATTTCTAATAATAGCTTCAACATATTTTAATGGTTTAACAGCACCAGTCTGATCTTTTGCGTGCTGATATGCACATATAATCATATCATCACTCATATTATACTTATCCATAATTTCCATTATAGATATTTTTTCTGTAGCTTCTAAATATCTACCTATAATTTTGTTTATCTCATTAAACATTTTACGTACTTTAGGATTTGAATTTCTATCTACTACACCATCTGCACTAGATGAAACAGATTCCTTTGGTTTAGACGTATTTCTTAGATAAAGAGCATCCAAATCCATAAACTCTACAGAAAAATTAAACTCATCGTCCAAATCTTCAGAGTGTATCTTTATAAGCCCTGCACTTTCCCAAAATTTCCAAGCATTGACTACATCAGAAAGTGGGATGTTTAGATTTTGGGCGATTGATGAATTGTCAAAACGTGGATTAGAGTGGATGTCTGTGGCCATTCTATAACCAAGTAAATATACCTTAACAGCTAATCCATCAGCCATCGGCATAAATATATCGATAAAAACATTGGATATTATAGTTGATCCAAAGTTAGTTGCATTTTCTTCTATAAAAAACATTACATCACCTCAAGAATAATTATATCATACAAAAAAGAAACGCATAGAATAATGTTAACTGGAAATAATAAAAAATATTGAAGTTTTACAAACTTAAAATGTAAATAAAAAATTATATTTTGCAAGTTATACCAACAAAATAGCAAGCTGTACCAAGTGTATTGTTTTTAAAAATATATGGAATATAATGAAATTAAAGAAGGAGATAAATACATAGGGGGTGTAGAAAATGAAGGAAAGAAGAAAAATAGATTTATTCGGAGCAATGACAATGTTGGTAATTTCTATGGTTGCATTCTATTTGAAGAATAAACTAGGAGTAGAAATGACAGGATTATCTTTACAAAGTTTTGTATACATAGGAATAGGATTATTTATTTTAGGATTAATCTACACAATAATGGAAACAAAGATGCAACTTCCTTATTTCTATGGTAAATGCCAAAGTGGTGGTTCTAATGCCAATTCATTTGTAGTCATGGGTATTGGAGCAGGATTTATAGGAAGCAGTATAGCAAGTGCAGTTGTTATAACTCTTGTTCTTATAGCTGTAGCTGTAGCGATTAGAATGTTTATGGATAAGAGATACAAAGAAAAGAATGAAATAGAGTAAAAAATTATATAGTGTGGTGATATATTATGCCAGAATCAGTAGTAGAAATTTTTAGAACGTGTCTAGGATTTTTCTTAGTGGGATTGCCTTTGATTTTAATAAGTGTAATACTTCAGGCAATAGTACTCGTACACCTAAAGAAAAAAGCAAAACATTTCATAGGAAAAGAAGGAAAGGCTACAACAGATATTAAGAGAAAACGCAATGGATTTGCAGATTTTAATGGCAAGAAAACGAAAGTATACGCAGAAATGGATATACAAGCAGGTGAAATGGTGTATGTATCGGATGTCGAGGGGAATATTACTAAGGTCAAAAAATTGAAATAAAAATGTGTTGTTATATTTTGAAAAGTACCTATAGAGTAGATAATTATAAATATGTCTATATCTGTAGGTGCTTTTTTGTATGAATTTAAAAGAACTGAGATTAATTTTTTAGAAACATATTAACTATAGTAACTGATGTTATATAATTAAGTTAATAAATGGAGTGAGGTGAAACACTATGCAGGAATCAATAACGGAAATAATTAGAGTATGCGTAGGTTCTTTTTTAGTAATATATGGATACATTATGTCGATAATAGAGAGGTATTTAGGGATGCCATTTTTTGGATCAAGATATCAACCAAAAGGAGTAATTAATGGATTTGTTGCTACACTTGCTGGTGCAGTTTTAATGTCTATAACCGTTCAGAGATTTTTCTTAATAGGCTTACCTTTAATTGTGATAAATGGGCTACTTCAAAAGATAATACACGAGCATTTAAAAAAGAAAGCAAAACACTTTATCGGAAAAGAGGGAAAAGCTATAACAGATATGAAGAGAAAGTGCAAGGGATTTGTAGATTTCAATGGAGAAAGGGCGAAAGTTTTTCCAGAGGAAGAGGATATACAAGTAGGTGAAATGGTATATGTATCGGATGTAGATGGAAGTATGATTATGGTTAGAAAATTAAAATAAAGAATCAATAAAAAAGTTATTATTACAAGTATAGAAGATTAATAAATAGTAAATAGTATAGTTAGAAAGGTTTTGTTACTATTGTATCTATAGAAATTCTAATACTGGTAATAATTTCATAAATATTGACTTCTAAACTAATAATATTCTAAAATAAAGGTAAAATAGGAGGTGCATGTATATGGATAGTATAGTAGATATTGCAAAGTATCTTATAGATAGATATAAAATGGTATCTAAAGAAGATAATATAATTGACGAAATGAAGCTTCATAAACTACTTTATTTTGCACAGAGAGAGTCTTTTGCTATTAATAATGAGCCTTTATTTTTAGGAAAATTTGAAGGGTGGAAATATGGTCCTGTTTCTAGGGATGTAAGGACCTATTATAAAGAATTAAAGAGTGGGATATTAATAGAAACTAAAGAAATATCTGAG
Organism: Peptacetobacter sp. AB800; assembly: GCF_047807365.1. Classification (NCBI taxonomy): domain Bacteria; kingdom Bacillati; phylum Bacillota; class Clostridia; order Peptostreptococcales; family Peptostreptococcaceae; genus Peptacetobacter; species Peptacetobacter sp. AB800. Next base: position 61,784 of record NZ_JBLOUI010000004.1, read on the forward strand.
GCTAGTAAATATATAATAAATAATATAGTTGAAGAATATGGGGCTATGGCAGCTTGGAAGTTGAGTGATTTATCACATAAGGAAAAATCATGGCTTAATTCGAGAGAAGGATTATCTGAAGGAGAAAATGGAGATATAGAATTAAAACTTGAAGATATAAAATTAGATTCTGAAAAAGTAAGACCATATGATTATGTGTGGGATATGTACTATGATGAGTTTGAAGACTATGTTGAAGGTGACGAATATTAATAATGATTGGTAAAATATGTACTATATTGTCTCCGTTTTATGACAGTAAGAATCAGAAAAAAGCCTTTAAAAAAAGACCTGCGTTAGTTATAGCAGGGCCAAGAAATAATGATTACATAATATTACCAGTATCATCAGTTTCTAAAAAGGAAAATTTGGATAATGAGTATGATATAAAGATAGATCCAGAAAAATATCCAGATTTGAAACTAAAAAAAGTTTCGTATATAAGAACACATAAACAAACTATTGTTCATAGAGCGGAAATATTAGGTACAATAAGTTCGTTAAAAGAAGATTATAAGGACTTATATGAAAAAGTAATAGAAACCTGGTCAGAATTTCAGTATGAAGTTCTAAATGAAAGTTTAAAATAAAGAAGGTGTCATTGTATAGATTTAAAATCTGTATAATGACACCATTTATTTTTTTAGAAAGTAGTTATCTTATTAAAAGGAAATAACCTAATAACAACTTTTCCTAATATATCAGATTTATTTATTGTCCCTAAAGATATTGCTCGGCTATCCTGACTTTCAAGCCTATTATCTCCCATAACAAAAACTTCATTTTCTGGAACAATAATATCAACTGATCCGTCTGTATATGAATCTTTTATATAGTTTTCATTTAACTTTTTATCATTTAAATATACAGAACCATTTTTTATAACAATATGGTCGTTAGGTAATCCAATTACTCTTTTTACAATTTTTTTACTTTTACCATCATCAGATAGATTGTCAGTTTCAGCAACTATAATATCGCCTTTTGAAGGATATGTAATCTTATAGCCTAGTTTAGAAACTATTAAATAATTTCCATCTTCAAGAGTAGGCAACATAGAACGCCCATCAACAACAACAGGTTGTATAACTACAGATACTAACAAAGCAATTATTATTGCTGTTAAAATAGTTTTAATCCATTCTTTAACTGTATTTTTCATAGTTTTTTATTCCTACCTATTAAAAAGTTTATAATTAATTATACAATATATTATAATATTAATATATATTTTTAGGATAATTTATATTACGGTATAGGAATTAGTATTTTAGCAGAGAATACGTCATTATCATACTCAATAACAAGTTCTCCGTCATATTTATCCAGAGCTCTTTTAACACTCTTTAATCCTAATCCATGTAGGGATTTATTCTTTTTAGTAGTATTTAAATTATCACCTGTAAAATCAATCTTGCCATTTGTAGTATTTGTAAGTTTCACGACAAACAACGAATCTATAGCGATTCCCCTAAGAATTATACTTGTTTCCTTGTTTTTAATCTTCAAACATGACTCAATAGCATTATCCAAAAGGTTTGAGAAAATAGTACAAATATCTTCGTCCTCGATAAAGCCACATTTTTTGAAATTAATATCACAGATAAATTTAATCCTATTCTGTAGGCATATAGTATTTTTTTCGTGTAGCAAAGTATCCAAAATAACATTACCTGTATTAAATTTATTGCTATACTCATCTAAAAGCAACTCTACTTTTTCTATATATTCATCAGACTTATGATCATCGCTATACTTCATACAGATTATATGATTTTTCATATCGTGGTACAATTCACGAGATTTTTCTTGATTTTTATGCAGCATATCCATATAAAAGTCCTGTTTTTTGTTCTTAGAATTAAAGAATATTACAAGTAAAACTGAGAAATTAGCTACAACTATCAAAAGCAACGTTAAAATAAAAATATTGGAATTACCCAAAGAATTTTTGCTCCTTAATTCATTCATTACATTAGCCAAAATGAAAAAATAAACTGTGTTAGTAGCTACTGGAACTACAAGATAGTTTATGTATTTTTTCCAAGAGCCTTTGTTTTTATACAGATACTTATACGATAGAAAAATGTATATATAAAAGCATAGAATTAGGATAATTTTTTCAACCAATATAGAAATATATTGGTAATTGTTTTGGCTTATTACTCCTTCAAAGAACATAAAATCGTAAATACTATCTGTAATTTTAAATCCTATGTAATATGTAATCATTAAAAAAGTCCAATATAGAGCAGAGATTAAAAGACTTTTTAATGGTTTAATATTATATTCTATACTAGAGAATATGAATGAAAGAGCAGCTATAACCACAAATATTACACTTGGACTTACACCTAAATAAAAGCTAGTTGATATTACAACTACGGTTATTACAAAGGGAAGATAGTATAAATTCATTCTCTTTGAAGAAAGAGAGTCATAAACCTTCTTTTGCAGAAATACATCGATAACAAATGAAAAAAGACTTATCACTTGAAGAATAGTTAATGTTTTTAGCATAGGAAATCTCCAAGATAAGAGGTTAAAGCAATTTTAAACTCTTTGTATTTAGGTCTACTAATAGGAATTTTGAAATCCTTGATAGTTACAAAATGTTGGTCTATATGGCTAACCTTATCTAAATTTACAAGATAGCTATTATGACACTTGAAGAAATTCTTTCCGTTTAACATATCCTCTAGGCTTTTTAGACTCATCTTTATCGAATATTTCTCTGATTCTGTGTATATAGTAATCTCTTTTCTAATAACCTCGACATATAAAATATCATCTGTATTTAAAACTATCATATCCGATTTATTTTTTAGGCAGATTTTTTTATTTCTGCTATTTAACTCATTTATACATAGTTCAAGATAATTAAATAATAGATTTTTATCTATTGGCTTTAGAAGGTATCTAAAAGCTCTGACTTCATAAGCTTCAAATACATATTCTTGAAGTGCAGTAGCAAAAATTATCTCTACATTTTTATCGATTTCACGAATTTTTCTAGCAGTATCCATTCCAGATAATTTACTCATTTTTATATCTAAGAAAATAATATCTGTATCTTTATAATCGCTTAGAAGTTCTTCTCCAGATGAAAATTTTTGGATAGAGTAATCTATATTTATGCTATTTAGTTTTTCTTTAATCATTTTTTCTAGTTCATCGGCTTGGATTTTTTCATCCTCACATATTGAAATATTAAGCATAATTTTCTCCTTAAAAAATTAATTGTCTTTTACTAATTATATCATTTGTAGGCTAAAGGTTGTATTATGTATAGATGTCAAATGAAGTAAAATATAAGGGATAAAATTTTTCAAAAATGGGTATAAATAAAAAGCAAAACAATCGAGCAAAAAAGTTGTAAAATTGGTATAATAGATAGGCGTGGAAAAAGATGAGAGGTGAGTAAATGATAAAATATTGTTCAGTTGGCAGCGGAAGTTGTGGTAACTGTCATTTTGTTGGATATAAAGATACAAATATTTTAATAGATGCAGGACTTAGTGGAAAGAGAATAACGGATGGGATAAAGGATATTGGAGAAAATCCAGACAACCTAAAAGGAATATTTATAACACATGAGCATATAGATCATATTCGTGGGGCTGGAATAGTTTCGAGAAAATTTAATATACCTATATTTGCAAATGTGGAAACATGGAGAGCGATGAAGGACAAGCTTGGAAAGATAGAGAGCAGCAATATGGTTGTATTTGAAAATGATAAAAACTATGCTATTGGTGATATAATAATAAGACCTTTTTCAATAGAGCACGATGCTGCAAACCCTGTTGGATACAATCTTTGTGCAAAGGGTGGAAGTGAAAAAATGTCGATAGCTACAGATATAGGGACAATAACTGAAAATGTTAGAAAAAATTTGTATAAGTCTAAATTAGTTGTCCTTGAGTCTAATTACGATAAGAATATGCTTTTAGCAGGTTCGTATTCTTATGCGTTAAAGAGAAGGGTAATGTCTGAGGTAGGACATCTTTCTAATGATGAGGCTGGAAAATTCTGTGTGGACTTAATAAAGAATGGAACGGAGAGAATTCTTTTAGCACACTTGAGTAAGGAAAATAACTTCCCTGAATTGGCTTACGAAACATCAAAGGGAATACTTACACAGAATAATTTTATCGTTGGACAGGATATAAAATTGGATGTACTTTTAAGAAATGATATTTCTGATGTGTACAAGGTAAATCCTTAATTTAAAAGGAAGGTAATAGTATGAATATAAATGTAATCGGAGTAGGAAAGATTAAAGAAAAATATTTAAAGCTAGGGATAGATGAGTTTAAAAAGAGATTATCAAAATACTGTAAGCTAGATATAATTGAGCTTGATGACGAAAAAGCTCCAGAAAAACTTAGTGAAAAAGAGATGATAATGGTTAAGGAAAAAGAGGGTAAAAAGATACTTTCTAAGATAAAAGACACTAGCTATGTTATTGCACTTGCAATAGATGGTAAAAATCTATCTTCTGAGGAACTTGCCGATAAGATGAGTGATTTAGCAGTTAGAGGAAACAGCAATATTACTTTTGTAATAGGTGGATCACTTGGGCTTTCTGATGAGGTGCTAGATAGAGCAGATTATAAGTTATCTTTTTCTAAGATGACATTCCCACACCAGCTTATGAGATTGATTCTTTTGGAGCAGGTGTATAGAGCGTATAGAATAAATAATAATGAACCGTATCACAAGTAAGGTAGCGCGGATGATAAGAGTAAAAATTTAGATATATAATTTAGATCTTAGTTATACTTAAAAAATAATTAGTACGATAATATATGTATAGATAATATCGATAAAAGTATATTACTAAAAATTATAATTGTTAGTATGAGGAGTGATTATACATGGATATGCTTACCAATTTCAATAAAGTTATGGAGTATATAGAAATGCATTTAGAAGAAGAAATAGACTTTAATATGGTTTCAAAGATTGCAGGAGTATCTGAGTATCATTTTAGAAAGATGTTTTCGTATCTTTCAGGTATGACACTTTCGAGCTATATAAGAAAAAGAAGGCTATCTAAAGCAAGTTTTGATTTAATGCAAAAAGATATAAAAATAATTGATATAGCTATAAAATATGGATATGATTCAGCAGATGGATTTAGTAGGGCATTTAAAGAATGGTTTGGTGTGAATCCTTCAGAGATTAAAGATGCTAAGAATCTTAAAGTATTTCCTTGTATGACTTTTCAATTAACTATTAAAGGAGGAAGTAATATGAATTATCGTATTGAAAAAAAAGAAGCTTTTAAATTAGTAGGAGTTAAAGGTCAAGTTCCTATTGTGTTTGAAGGTATAAATCAAGAAATAATGAAAATAGCACAAAGTATAACAGAAGAACAAAGAAAATTATTACAATCATATAGAAATGAAGATGTTAAAACTGTTGTTAACGCTTCATTTGATTTTGATGATAAAAGGTATGAAGAAAAAGGTAACTTAAATCACTTAATTGGATCTATAACTACTCTAGATATAGATTTTGGTGAATTTGATGTTGTAGAAGTTCCTGCTTGTACTTGGGCAATTTTTTCTTGTAAAGGACCATTTCCAACTGTATTTCAAGATACATGGGGAAAAATTTTATCTGAATGGTTGCCATCTTCAAATTATGAATTAATAAACGTTCCAGAAATATCTTTCAATAGAGATATGTCAGATATGCAAAATGTTTATAGCGAAATTTGGATTGGGGTAAAAGAAAAGTAATTAGAACTGAAATTTTATTCTATATCACAGTTAAAGGTACCTTGAATAATTTAAGGTGCCTTTTGATACTTATTTAGAATAACTATTAAGGAACCGTATCACAAGTAAGTGCGAACTTTACCAAAATTGGATATATAAATGAAAGGTAGGTCTGCTTTAATTCTGCAATGAAACTCACAAAAATCTAAAATTTGAATTTTTGTAGGTTATTGTAGTTTTATTCATAGGTTCTTCGTTTTTCACCTATTTCAGCAAATTAGAATTTGTTTTTTCTAATCTATAGTATTGAAAGAAATTGTAAAACATTCCACAAATATATTTTTTATATTCATTTCAGATTTAGGTTAAAGTTAGTAGTTATTCTTTTGTGTATATAAGTTATTTGAAGTAATAAAGTTTCAATTGAATTTGGATAAATATGAATATAAAAGTATTGAAAAAAAATAAAAGTTTATATATAATGTAATTATACTAAAATATAAACATGAAAAATATAAATGTAAAGGAGATGTAAATATGCGCAAAGAGGTAGTTTTTAACTAAACTAACTGAATAAGGATTATTTTAAAAAGTATATGAAAAAAATCTTGGATAACTCAAGGTTTATTTGTGGTAGAAACAATTATTAATAATATTGATATTACCATGTCTATTTGTGTACTCTAAAAATAATCAGTATTATAATGAGCATATTACATCTTTATTTGAAGAATAGGAAAACTGTGTTCTAAACACGGTATTTTTATGCCTATTTTTACTATATTTATAGATATGATATAAGACTTTAATTTGCATAGCTTAATCATAAGTTATATAAATTAAAGTTGTATATTTCATGTTTATATTTAGGTTATATAATTATGAGGCTGTAAGTGAATTATGTTCACTTACAGCTTTTTTTATTTAAGGAGATTATTTTGATGATTTATATATTTAAATATGAAGATTATGAAAAACAAATAAATTTTTTTAAAAATACTAGGATGGTGATTATTAATGGTTAATAAACTTTCAGCATATAAAACTTATTTATTATTTTCAGCTATTACAGCAATGTGTTTTTCACTAGTAGCTACAGTTATGATAGTGTATCACATTGAAACGGTGCATTTAAATCCACTTCAGCTTATACTTGTTGGAACTACTTTAGAAGTAGCATGCTTTATATTTGAAATTCCTACAGGAATAGTTGCAGATGTGTACAGTCGTAAACTATCTATTGTTATTGGTGTAGTTTTAACAGGAGTGGGATTTATTTTAGAAGGTTCTATTTCTAGTTTCGTTTTCGTACTTGTAGCACAGATTGTATGGGGATTAGGTTCTACTTTTATTAGTGGATCTGTTGAAGCTTGGATTGCAGAAGAAGAGAAAGATAAAGATTTGGATAAAATTTATATAAAGGGAGCACAAGCAGGACAGATAGGATTGGTTATTGGAATAGTACTAAGCACTGTAATAGCTAATTTATCTGTAAGACTACCTATTATAGTTAGTGGAGTCTTATTTATAATTCTTGCATTATTTTTATGGTTATATATGCCAGAAAATAATTTTAAATCATCTGCTCCAGAGGATTTAAATACTTTTAAAAAGATGGGATATACCTTTAAATCTGGTCTTAAATTTATAAAAAATAAACCTATAATTATAATTTTGCTTTCAGTAACTTTATTTTATGGATTATCCAGTGAAGGTTATGATAGACTTTCTAATATGCATTTTTTACAAGATACTATGCTTCCTAAACTTGGAAACCTTAAACCAGTGACTTGGTTCGGAATTTTTGGAATTGCAGGAATGATATTGAGTGCTATAGTAATGCATTTTATGGAAAAGAAGCTTAAGGATGATGATAAGAATAAAAATGGAAAGCTGTTATTATGTATAAATATATTTTATATATCATTTATGTTCATATTTGCTATTACAAAAAGATTTAACTTAATGCTAATAGCTTATTTAGCGACAAGTACCTTTAGAACTATAAATGAACCTATATTTAGTGCATGGCTTAATGGACATATAGATGACAAGGCCAGATCTACTGTACTTTCTATAAATGGACAAATAAATTCCTTAGGTCAAATTTTAGGTGGACCAATTATAGGAATCATAGCTACAAATATTTCAGTGAGTATGGGTATAGCATGTACTTCGTTATTAGTAACACCGGTATTAGTGTTATATATTGTTGCTATGATAATGGATAAAAAGGTGGTTGATAGAGTTGGAGGTATTGATTATGAAGAAAATAATTAATATAGGAATCGTAGCACACGTGGATGCAGGAAAAACAACTATAACAGAAAACTTATTATATTATAGTGGAGCTATAAAATCAGTTGGAAGAGTTGATTTAGGCAATACACAGACGGATTCTATGGAGCTTGAGCGTAAGAGAGGGATTACCATTAAATCATCAACCATATCTTTTAATTGGAATAATGTCAAGGTTAATATTGTTGATACTCCAGGACATGTGGATTTTATTTCGGAAGTTGAACGTTCATTAAGTGTTTTAGATGGAGCGATACTAGTTATATCAGGAGTAGAGGGTATTCAGTCACAAACAAGAATATTATTTGAGACATTAAAGGAGTTAAACATTCCAACAATAATTTTTGTAAATAAGCTAGATAGAATTGGGGCAAATTTCAATAAAGTATTTGAAGATATAAAGAAGAATATGTCCAATAAAGTAGTTAGATTACAAGAAGTATATGATGTAGGAAGCAAAGCTGTTTATATAAAAAAACTATTTGATACATGCATGATAAATGATGATGCTATTGATGTTTTATCAGACTTAGACGAAGCATTTTTAGAAAGATATATTGGTGGAATAGAACCTGATAAAGAAGAAATACAAGAAAAGCTTTCATTATATGCAAGTGAAGGAAGTCTATATCCAGTATTTTGTGGTGCGGCAGCAATTGGACTTGGAGTTGAAGACTTATTAGATGGAATTTGTAGTTATTTTCCATTTGCAGGTGATGATTGTGAAAGTGATTTATCTGGAGTAGTATTTAAAATCGAAAGAACAAGTAAAAATGAAAAGAAGGTTTATGTAAGATTATTTGGAGGAAAAATATCTGTAAGAGATAAAATTCAAGTACCTAATAAGGAGATAGCAGAAAAAGTAAAGAAAATTAATAGGTTAGAAAATGGGGGAGTTGTTGAAGCACAGAGGATAGAAGCAGGGGATATAGGTATTTTATATGGACTTACAAGTTTCCAAGTGGGAGATGTTATTGGAATTTCAAATGATAAAATTAAAAATATATCTATAGCTAAACCAGCATTAAAAACAACAATTTCTGCAATTGATAAAGAAAAAAATCCAGAGCTATTTAAAGCATTAACATTACTTGCAGAGGAAGATCCACTACTAGAATTAGAGATGAATGACATAGATAAAGAAATTTATGTCAACTTATTCGGTGAAGTTCAAATGGAAATACTAAGTTCCATGTTAGATGATTTATATGGAATAAAAGTAGAGTTTTCGAATATTGAGACTATCTATAAGGAAACACCTAAAGGTTTTGGAGCGTCAATAATGCATATGCAGGAAGACTTAAATCCATTTTGGGCGACAGTAGGCTTAGAAATAGAACCAGCAGGGAGAGGCGAAGGTCTTAGGTATATTTCTAATGTTTCAGTAGGGTCATTGCCAAAATCTTTTCAAAATGCAATTGAAGAAGCAGTTATTAAGACAAGTAAACAAGGATTATTTGGATGGGAGGTTACAGATGTAAAAGTCACTCTTAGCTGTGGTGAATTTTTTAGTCCAGCCAGCACTCCAGCAGATTTTAGAAATGTGACACCTATGGTATTCATGGAAGCATTATATAAAGCACAAACTGTTTTATTAGAGCCATTACATGAGTTTGAGTTAAAGATTCCTCAAAATGCTTTAAGCAAAGCGGTATGGGATTTAGAAACTATGAGGGCAACCTTTGATAATCCTATTGTTATAGGGGATGAATTCTCAATAAAGGGATTAATTCCAGTAGAAAATTCAAAAGAATATAAAATGAAAATAGCTTCATATACAGAAGGTAGAGGAATGTTTGTGACAAAATTTTATGGGTATAAGGAAGCTTCAGCTGAATTTTCAAAAGCACGCAAAAAAACAACGTATGATCCATTGAATAAAAAAGAGTATTTGCTTCATAAACTAAACGCAATTAGAGATTAAATTTAAATAGATAAGTTAAATTTTTATATGTAGGATTTAAATATAAGACATTCAAAGCCTAAAAGTAAAGGAAGGGTCGTCTGAAGAAGATGAAGACCCTTCCTTTTTTCATGTTACTATGCTTAATTGTAAGTGCTTGAAATTTGTAATATAATGTAAATAAAGTTTTTAATAATAAGGGGACGGCACAAATGAAAATCGACTTTAAAATAACAAAAGATGACTATATAAGCTTCAATTTACATCATTTAGAAAACTCGAAATCACAGAAAAGTACATTTAACATACTTAGATATGCTGTACCCATAGTACTTTCTATACCAATCTACTTTACAGGAACGGGGATATTTAATCAACCGAGTATATATTGGATTATAGTAGCGATAGTTTTTTTAGTCATTTGGATTTTAACATATCCTAAGCAATACAAAAAATTAGTAGCTAAAGAAACTGATAAACTCATAAGTTAAGGAGATAATTCATCAATATTTGGAAGTAAGACTTTAGAAATTATTGATGGGACAATAGTAGTAAAAGGGGATTCTATATCAGAAACAGTATCGTTAGAAAGTATAAAAGATGTAAAAGTTTACGAAGATATGATCCTTATATATATAAGTGGATTTGTAGCTCATATAATTCCAAGGAGATATTTAGATAAAGAAATAGAGAAAGAACTTATGAAAGAGCTTAAAAAATGTAAGGCTTTAGAACAATTAAAGTAAAACGTGCTCCTTTGGAGGTGTAACGGAGAACCGTATCATAAATAGAAAAAAGACTGTTAAGCTAACTTTTGAGTTAGATAACAGTCTTTTTTGTTGTTATTTATCTTTATTTTCTATTGTTATATTATAAATTAAAATTCCTATGGATAAAATAGGGAATATCAAAAGATACATATCAAAACCATTGTAAACAAAGTTAATACCAAAATTTATAATGAATAAAACTGAAAATATTATAACAAATACATTATCATTTATGAAACTAAAATTTTTACCTAAAATCATAAATATAAATCTTAAAATACCAGAAATTGATACTATGAAAAGCAATACTAAAAACAGATAGTAGATAGATTTTGTCGTAAAAAGATGCGAAGCTGCTGTATAGTTGAGTTCTTTTTTTAATATACCATAGGCAAATAATGCTATAGGTAAAAGAGAACAAGCAGCTTTATTTTTGATTTCTGAAATTCTTTGTTTAGGAATTTCTGATTTAGGATTGTTTATGTCTTTAATAATAACTTTCATAAAAATCACCTCTAGTCTATCTTTACTTAAGTATATAATATTTTTCTATGTAAAAAATGTTTTTTTTGTTTTGTAATAAATTTGTAATATTTAGATAATTTGAGTGTGATAATATATAATTATTGTATATAAACTAAAAATTATAATAACTTAAAAACTTAGGAGGATTATATGGATATACAGAATATATTAGTTCCAATAATGATTTTATTTTTCTTAGGAATAATAGGTATAATTGTATTGTCGATTAGGGTTTTACTTTTGATGGTAAAAGCATTAAAAATATACATATCAAATAATGAAAATAAATAAGGCGAAAATAAAAACTGCTATAAATTATCTAATTTGTAGCAGTTTTTTATAATTAACTATTTTTAATTTTTTGGAATCTTTGTAAACAGATATAGTCTATTTATTCAACTTCATATTTTTGAAAATCCTTATAACAGCTGCAACTACTAAAGATCCAACAAATATAAAGAAGAACGAATTAACTTCTTTTCCTAAAGCTATATCTAATACAACATTTATTGCTAAAAAAAGAACCAACAAAGCACTAAATACGTCAGAGCTAATAAACGTAAAATTTATTCCCAGCTCTAAAAAAATAAATCTTAAAATGCTAGAAAAACATGTTAAAAATATTAATCCTAAGATAATAACTGCAATAATTGGATATGCGAAAAATGACATTGCATCTGCAGTTAGAAATACTTCTAACATAAAACCACCATAAGCTAAATCAGAGAAAAATAGTAGTAGAATTATTGTAGAAAATAATGCTAATGTTCGTACTTCTCCTATCTTTTCATCTGGAATATTTGATTTGGGTTTATTTATATCTTTTGTAATGAATTTCATAATTATCAACACCTTTATCTTATTGTTTACTAGATTATACAATATTTTTTGATATAAAAATCATTTTTTTTGTTCTGTAATAAATCTGTAATATTTAAAAGATTTAGCTTGACTGCTATCTTATTTAAGGTATTCTTTATTTAAAGAAGTAGTTATGATTCTATTGGAAGAGAGGTTAGACTATGTTAGAAAAATATACTCTAAAATATAAAGATATTGCTGTTGGAATTTTAAGTTATGATACAGAGAGTAGAAGATTCTCTTATGAAACTATAAATAAAACATTAGATAAGTTTAAATATCCACCAATTTTATTCGATTATAGATATTTCGATGTTAACCATATTCCAACAAATGAAGAAATTATAGAGTTTTTAGAAGAAAGAACAATTCCAGAATGTAGAGCAGATAAAGTTCTCGAAATGTTAGGCATGGATAATTATAATGTTTGGGAAATTTGCAAGGCTACTAGAGGAGTTGTTGCAGACGATTATTGGTGGTTAGCCAAAGATGGAGATAGATACGAAGATTTTCATATAAGAGCAAGATTTGAAAAAAATAATTAAGTATAAAAATAAATCCCTCATTAAAAGTTGAGGGATTTATTTTTATACTTAATTGTCTTTAATTTCTTTGAATACATAATAAGCTGTAACTAGAACAAATACTGCTGAAGTTGCAAAAATAGGGAAATTAAATCCACTAGTAGCTAAACTTATTACAAAATTTACTATAAGTATTGCTGATACTATTACAAGTAATACAACATCATTTACAAAAGTAAAATCTTTCCCCAATTTCATAAATACAAATCTAAGAACTGATGCTACTAAATTGATGATAAGCAAAGCTACAAATGTGTAGTAAACAATCTTTGTAGTTAATAATGAAGAGATACTCTCAAAAATAAAACCATCATTTGAGTAATCAGCTACAATCAATATTAAAAATAGGAGTGATCCAATAGCATTGTAAGATACGCTGCTAAGTCTTTTTTCTGGTATTTCATCTTTATTTGTGTTTATATCTTTTAATAAAAGCTTCATAATTATCAGCTCCTTTGTATTATTGTTTACTAGATTATACAATATTTTTTGATATAAAAATCATTTTTTTTGTTTTGTAATAAATCTGTAATAAATAATAAAAATTTAATTAAAAAACTCCAGTTTGTATAGTATAATGGAAAAGACTATATTAAAAAACGGAGGAAATTAAAAAATGGAAAATTTACCAAATTGCCCTAAATGTAATTCAGAATACACTTATGAAGATGGAAGCCTTTTAGTTTGTCCAGAATGTGGATACGAATGGAATCCAGAAACAACTGTGGATGAAAGCGTGATAAAAGACGTAAATGGAAACGTATTAAACGACGGAGATTCAGTTACAGTTGTTAAGGATCTAAAAGTTAAAGGAAGTTCTTCTTCTATAAAAATAGGAACTAAAGTTAAAAATATAAGACTAGTTCCAGATGCTGCGGATGGACACGATATAGAGTGTAAAATAGATGGATTCGGAGCTATGAAATTAAAATCAAGTGTTGTAAAAAAAGCATAATAAGATTTATATTAACGTAGAAACCAAAAAAATCTATAAAAATTCAACTTAATAAAATTAAGTGTTAAAAATTAAATAAGAACGAATAAAAATATTGAAAAATACAGTCTAATATACTTTTAGACTGTATTTTTATTTTTTTAGAAAATTCCGTTTATTCAATTCTAATTCTTTATAATTTCAAAAATAGTAACAATTTTGTTTTTGTTAGTTAAGATTACTATTGCAACAAAAGGGTATATGTGTATAATAGAGAGATTGTAAGGGAAAATTGCAGTTATCTCTAAATAAAAATGAAATCCCGGGAGTAGAAAATTTAATAGCTTTAAAAGTTAGAACGATTTAAAACTATTCGATGAGGTGGTAGAGATATGAGAAAAAATAAAAACAAATTAGTGGCAGTTATTATGGCATTTGGAATGACTATTGTGCCTATAACTCAAGTAAATGCAATGGAAATAGGCAATATAGATGAAATAGTAGAAAGCAAAACGGATACTTCAGATTTTGGTGATGATTACGAGGAAAGCTCATCATTTGAAATAAGGAATGAATTAGATCTTAGAAAATTTGCTGAGATGGTAAATTCTGGAAAAGATTTTGCTGGCAAAAAAGTAGTTATACCTAAGGAAATAGGAAAAATAGAACTTTCTGGCGAGTGGACTCCAATAGGAAAGGCTAGAATAGATATACACAATGGTAAAAATTACTCTGAAAGCGAAAGAAGTTTTAAAGGGGAATTTGACGGAAATGGATGCGAAATCTCTGGATTAAGACTAAAAAATATATATGCTGATTCAAATACTTTAGGCTTATTTGGAGCGATAAGAAATGCTAAAGTTGGAAATTTAGTATTCACAGATGTAAATATAGATATAAAAGATTTAGCTCAGAGTGATCAAAATTTACAGACTAGTACAGGAACAGCAGTAGGTGTATCACTTGGAGAAAGTGATGTACATGATGTAACTGTAAAAAGTGGAAATATTTCAATTGGAAGTGGAGCTGCGGTTGTAGGTATGGCGGTTAATTCGGGAAATATTTACAACAACAAAAATAAAGTAGATGTCAATACAAATCAAAATGAAGCGATATTAGGTGGAATAGTTGGAAAAGCATACTATATAGACTCTAATATAGATATAAATAATAATATAAACAATGCAAATATTGGCTCTTATGGGGCTATTAAAGAAAATGAAAAAGCAAGTGTAACAGGTGGGATAGTAGGATTTTCATCAGCCAATGTTTTTGAAAATGAAAATGTATCTCCAGAAAATGTAAAAGAGTCAAACTCAGTTATATCTGGTGGAATAGTAGGAATACAGACAACATACGGAGATGTATTTTTTAATAAAAATAGTACTACTGTAATAGCAGACAGATTTGCAGGTGGAATAATTGGTTTGATAAGCTACAACAATCATGGAGATGAACGGAAAATAGGTAAAATATCAGTAAAAGAGAATAAAAATAGCGCAGATGTAATATCTAATCACGATAGAGGAATAGTAGGTGGGATAGTTGGTCAAATCTATAATAATGCTGATGTTTTTGCTAATACCAACACAGCGAGTAAAATAAGTGGTGGTGTAAAAGGGTATTCAGCTGGAATAGTTGGAAATATGATATTTGGCGATAACTACTTATTCTCAAATGATGATGAATTGAATATATACGTCCATGAAAATATAAGTACTACAGATATTTCAAATTTAATTGGAAATAAAAATCGTATAAATCTATATGCTAATGGAGAAAATATAGAAAGACATTTTATTTCAGAAAATAATTCAAATGAAATAAAATTAGTACAGAACGAGGATCAAGATAAAAAATCAAATGATATGGAAATAGATGAGGATAAGTTTGAAGAAGGAACTAAAGAAGAAAATAAGGTTGATAAAGATAAAGAAATAGAAAAAGAAGTAAAAGATGAGAAGGTAAATTTTGAGAGTCAAAAGATAATTGGAAAAGATAGATACGATACAGCAGCTAAGGTAGCTACTAGTTTAGGTAAATACAACAAAGCGATATTAGTAAATGCAGAAAATAGTATGTCAGACGGACTATCGGCAGCAGGTTTATCTGGAAAAGAAAAAGCTCCAATACTTCTAGTTAAAAGAGATAGTATTCCTCAGAGTACTTTAGAAAAATTAAAAAATGTAGATAAAGTATATATAATAGGTGGAAATAACGCTATAAGTGAAAATGTTGAAACTGAACTAAAAAGCTTAAAAAATATAAAATCTATAGAAAGATTAGCAGGAAAAGATAGAGTAGAAACATCTAAAGCAGTAGCAAGAGAGATAAAAGAGTACTCAAAAGCATTTGTTGTAAATGGATATAAAGGTGAGGCAGATGCTATGTCAGCATCGCCATTAGCTGCAAAATACAAAGCACCGATAATTTTAACAAATGGGAAAAATATTGAAGTAGATAAAAAAGATGTAGAGTATTATGTAATAGGTGGAGAAGCTGTTGTAGATAATAGTATAGTAAAAGAATTATCAGCAACTAGAATATCTGGAAAAGATAGATATGAAACAAATAGAAAAGTTATAGCTAAATTTTATAAAAATAAAAGCAAACTTTATATAGCAAATGGAAGAACTCTAGTAGATGCCCTTACTAGCTCAAACTTGGCTAAAGAGGATGGAATAGTACTTGTATCTGAAAATACGGATAATAGTATATTAAATGGGAAAAATATAATCCAAATAGGTGGTATGAACTTCAAAATAAAAAAATAAAATAAAAATTTAAAAAAATATCTCAAAAACTTCCCCAAAATAAAACCTCCCTCTGTATTGTATAGTGAAAAGAAAAAAGAAAGCAAACTTACATAGAATATTCTATAAATGCAAAGGGAGGAAAAGAAAATGACAAAGAGAAGTTTAGTATTAGGATTAGCAGGAGTTTTATTAATAAGTGGATTATCATTTGCAGCAACTCAGGAAGGTGGAAAAACAATATCTCAGGCAGATGCTGAAAAAATAATGCTTAATAAAATACCTAATGGGAAAATAGAAAAAATATATTTAGATGAAAGAGATAGAGAGTATAAAGCTATAGTTAAAAAGGGAAATGAAGTATATGAAATAGAAGTAGATTCATCAAATGGAAATATAACTGATTTTGACAAAGAATACGTGGAAAATCAGAATAATAACAATTCTAGCAATCAGGGTAATCAAAACAACAATCAGAACAGTAATCAGAATAATAGCCAAAACAAACCAAATAATGACGTAATATACGATGATGATAAATATGATGACGATAGATACGATGATAAAGACGATTATGATGACAAGTACGATGACGATAGATATGACGATAAAGATGATTGTGATGATTACGACGATAGATATGACGATGACCATGACGATAAATATGATGATGATAGACATGATCACGACGACCAAGATGACTTCGACGATTGCGATGAAGACTAATCAAAATAAATATCGATTATAAATGTAGAAGATAGATGCTGCTTTTCATATAAACCCTAACATAAAAGAAGGTAGTTCCAAATTGGAGCTATCTTTTTTTTACAAAAATATAAAAAAATTTTTGAATAGAGTTATTGTAAAAAAGTATATAGATATAAAAAATATAGCGCTATAGGAAAACTTTATCTTCAAAGGTTAGATGTCTTTTTGAGTGTTTTTTGATTTCAATAATGAGGGTAAAATCTAAAAAATAAAGCGAAAAAGTGGCTAAATTTTAATATTCTGTTAAAAATTATGCTTTTTAAAAGCTGTATTTTGTGATAATATTAATCATGAAAGACGTTTAAAAAACTAGACATAGCCGGGGATAAAAAAGAAACAAAAAAATTTTTAGTGTAGCTATTGATATTTTTTAAACAAATATGATATAGGTTAAAATAATATATAATTATCTGAATAAAAAAATTTAAAAATAAGGAGGAAGTCTTATGATTTATTCAGCAGAAGTAAACAATATGTGTACAATAAAAAAAGGACCAAACCACGGTCCAGCTCCAATTCCAGAAGAAGGAAAATGGGTAAAAGTTAAAGAAGTAACTGATATAAGTGGATTAACTCACGGTATAGGTTGGTGTGCTCCACAGCAGGGTGCTTGTAAATTAACTCTAAATGTTAAAGACGGTATAATAGAAGAAGCATTAGTTGAAACAATAGGATGTTCAGGAATGACTCATTCAGCAGCTATGGCATCTGAAATATTACCAGGAAAAACTATATTAGAAGCATTAAATACTGACCTTGTATGTGATGCTATAAACACTGCAATGAGAGAAATATTCTTACAGATAGTATACGGAAGAAGCCAGACTGCTTTCTCTGAAGGTGGACTTCCAGTAGGTGCAGGTCTTGAGGATTTAGGAAAAGGTCTAAGAAGCCAGGTTGGTACTATGTACGGAACATTAGCTAAAGGACCAAGATACCTTGAAATGGCTGAAGGTTATGTAACAAGAGTAGGTCTTGACGAAAACGACGAAATAATAGGATACGAATTCGTTAACCTAGGAAGAATGATGGAAATGATAAAAGGCGGAAAAGACGCTAACGAAGCTATGGAAGCTGCAAAAGCTACTTACGGAAGATTTAACGACGCTGTTAAATACGTAGACCCAAGACACGAATAATATCTATAAGGAAGGTGAAAATAATGGCATTATTTGAAAGTTATGAAAGAAGAATAAACCAGATAACTCCAGTTCTAGAAAAATACGAATTAGGAACTTTAGAAGATTGTAGAGAACTTTGCAAAAGCAAAGGATTTGATCCATATGAAATAGTAAAAGAAACTCAGGCTATAGCATTCGAAAATGCAGGTTGGGCATACACTTTAGGTGCTGCAATAGCTCTTAAAAAAGGATGCACAAAAGCAGCAGATGCAGCTGAAGCTATAGGTGAAGGACTTCAGGCATTCTGTATACCAGGTTCTGTTGCTGACAACAGAAAAGTTGGTTTAGGACATGGTAACTTAGGTGGAATGTTATTAAGAGAAGAAACTGAATGTTTCGCATTCCTAGCTGGACACGAAAGTTTCGCAGCAGCAGAAGGTGCTATAAAAATAGCTGAAAAAGCTAACAAAGTTAGAAAAAAACCTCTAAGAGTTATATTAAACGGTCTTGGAAAAGACGCTGCTTACATAATATCTAGAATAAACGGATTTACTTATGTTCAGACTCAGTTCGACTATTACACAAGTGAATTAACAATAGTAAAAGAAACTCCATTCTCAAACGGAGACAGAGCTAAAGTTAAATGCTACGGTTCTGATGATGTTAGAGAAGGTGTTGCTATAATGCATCATGAAGGTGTTGACGTATCTATAACAGGTAACTCAACTAACCCAACAAGATTCCAGCATCCAGTTGCAGGAACATACAAAAAAGAATGTATAGAACAGGGTAAAAAATACTTCTCAGTTGCTTCAGGTGGTGGAACAGGTAGAACTCTTCACCCAGACAACATGGGAGCAGGACCAGCTTCTTACGGTATGACAGATACTATGGGAAGAATGCATTCTGATGCTCAGTTCGCAGGATCTTCATCAGTTCCAGCTCACGTTGAAATGATGGGTCTTATAGGAATGGGTAACAACCCAATGGTTGGTGCAACAGTTGCAGTAGCAGTTGCTGTTGAAGAATCAAACAAATAATAATTGATTGATAATGATTGATTAATATAAAAAGCAGTCTGTATTTTACAGGCTGCTTTTAGTTTATACAAAACAGGAAAAGGTTTGACTTGTGTATTTTACATAGGTAGAAATAAGCTAGGGATTAAATACTTTTAAGAGGGGAGAAGTTATATGAAAAAAGCGGCATTTTTTGACGTCGATGGTACGTTAATAGATTGTACAATAGGAATTATGGATATAAGTGATAGAGTAAAAAAAGCTATAAAAGATTTTCAGAAAGCTGGAAATGTAGCATTTGTATCTAGTGGTAGACCTTATGCTTTCCTAAATAAAGAACTATTAAACTTTGGATTTGACGGATTTGTATTAGGTAATGGAGCTCAGGTTTTAATAAACGACGAAACAAAATTCTTTAGTGGAATAGATAAAGAACTTGTTAAGGAAGTAGTTTCAAACTGTGAGAGATTAAATATAGACTATTGTCTGCAGGGACCAAAATACAGTTACCTAAAAAAAGAGTTCACTAGATTAGTATCATACTACAGAGAATACGGGATAACAGATGATTTCTTAGAATACAATTTTGATATAGATGATGTAGATGTATTTAAGATAGAGATGCTTCCAGTAGATGAAGAAGGGTGTAAATACTGTGAGTCATTAGATCAGGGAGAGTTTAATTGTTTTAAAAACTACCCAGGTGAAGTATATGAAATGTATCCAGTGAAAAATTCTAAAGGTGAAGGTCTGTTAAAAACTATAGAGCTTGAAGGTGTAGAATTAAAAGACTCATATGCTTTTGGTGATGGAAGAAATGATATAGAGATGATACAGACTGCAGCTCATGGTATAGCTATGGGAAATGCAGTACCAGAGCTTAAAGAGGTAGCAAATGAGTTTACTGACGCTATAGCAGATGATGGGATTGCTACGTACTTAGAAAAAATATTATAAGAAATAAAATGAGGCTGTTGCAGTTAAGCAATGGCCTTTTTAAGTGAGTAATCACAATTATTTGCTCTCCAGTCCTCAGCGCCCCATAGCTTTTGTAATACCTTTTGAGGTATGGGGCGCTTGCGAAATTGTCGATGCAAATTAATTTGTGATTACTTACTTAAAGGCCTATTACATAATTGCAACATCAATCATTTATCTACTTAAAAAATAGAAATAATAGAACGAAAAGGGCTGTCGTATTAGCTAGTGTTAATGCGACAACCCTTTTTATAAAACTTTTATTAAAATCTAGATTTTTAATTTCTATTTTTAAATTTATATATTACAAGTAGTATCAAAAAATAGAGTATATGAAAAAAAGACTCTTATAAAAGCAATATGCTTAGATAAGAGTCTTTTTATTATCTTATTTTAAAAATTATACAAATTTTCTACACTTCCATTCCAGGTAGAAGATTTTCTATATCTCCTAGTATTTCACTAGATAAAGGCATAGAACTAAAAGTTGCTATAGATTTCCAATTTGTTTTAAATGGGAATAAATGATTATATTTATTTTCATATGCATATGATATAGCAACTTTATTTCCCCATTGTCCTATATCAAAATAAATAACTTTTCCATTATCAACAGCTCTAATTATATGTTCATTATAAACACTATTGTGTAGAACTATAGTTTCGTATTTATAAGATTTACCAAATATTGTAATATCACTTCCGTCTATATACATACAAGGATTATCATCTCTATAAAATTCTTTATAGAGATAATTAGGAAGTGTTATACCTTTACAATGTGTAGCATCTTGATGATAAGAACCATGATAATCATCATAGTAATAGTATTGTAAACTATTTCCATCTAATATATATTTTTCCTTAGCAATACCACCGCCCCATTCTTCGGGGTTATATATATTTACATAGAATTGATTTCCATCTATCTTTGTAACTTTGTATTTTAATTTATAGCCAGAAATATAATAATAGTCTTCTGTAAATTTAAAACTTTCGTTGTAAGTATAAAAAGGATTTGTAAGTCCTGTATCTGGATCATATTGTTTATACTTAAAGTACCAAGAGCATAACATTTCACCAGGTAGCTTTAATTCGGCAGGTTTTATTCCTTGAAGCTCTTTTACTTCTTCAAAGGCACTTTCATTTCCGTTTCCACCTACTCTAGTAACGATGCCGATTTCCTTGCTTCTAACAACATTTCTCTGACTAGCACTTAAACTGTTAGAAACTATAAGAACAGGAGAGCTATTTTTAGCAGCAAGTACACCTACAGCAAGGGCATCAATTAGTTGACCAGTATTTCCCGAACCATTTTTCGCTACATATATATTATTTAAGCTACTACTTGTGTAGAATTTTTCTATTACCTTAGCATTTGTATCATTTCTATTTGATCCACTTACTCTTTCTGCTCCAGGAAGTGAAGACATCACATAATCAGAAACAGCCTTATCTCCACCGATAACATATGACTTTTCAATACCTGTAGAGTTTATAAAATCCTTAGATGCACTAATACCAGATTTTGGATTTGAAAGGATTATAGCCATATCTTTTTCGGCTGCAACTGATGCTATACTAACAGCATCTGCAAGACCAGTAGTTCCATTTACAACAGCAATTGTCTTTACAGGGTTTAACTCATTTATCTTTTTTGCTATAGCTAGTGCAGTTTTTTCTCTACTACTACCTGAAATCCTATAAGTTATTCCAGAAATCTCAGCAGATAAATTATCTGATAATACAGATTCACCACCTATAAGATAGATATTTGTTGCGCCGAGTCTTTCTATTTCTGACTTTGTAGTACTGTTTAGCTTATTTTTACCAGTAAGAAGAATTGGTGCATTTAATTCTTCTGCAAGTGGTGTTGCAGCTAATGCATCTGCTATTGCAGAGTCATTTACAAGTACAACATTTTCTGAAGAACTCCAACCCTTTTGACTTACTTGCACAGCAGTACTGTGTCTGTTTGAGCCTGCCAATACTTGTTCAGTAGCTGCAGCTTCAGATGAAATAGGATTTGCAGAGTATACACCTAGAACAAGTGCCGCAGAAAGCAGAACTGATGCAGATTTTTTAAATCTCATAAAATCATCTCCTCAAAATAATCTATTAGAAATCTCAGTTAGATTTTCTAATCATAAAGAAAAATACATAAATAGCAAGGCATACAAACAACATATTGAAGATCAATAGTGGAGTTGTATAAGAGCTATTTATAATAGAGAACGGCATAATATATGGTATTAATAAAATAATTGCCAATAATATACCTATTATAACTGATACGATATGTATTGATTTATTGCTCAAAACAACGATTGATATAAATAATAGGAAACAAAGTGCATAAGCAATTCCTATAAAAATATGGAAGTTGCTTTCCATATTTTGAAATGCATCCAGAGCAATTCTGTACATATATGAAAATACTAAAATTACAATAGGGAATAAAGCAGTATATATATTTTTAAAAATAATATTTATTTTTTTAGACATTAAAACCTCCTAATAAAAAGATTATATATTTCTGAACATAATTACCAAAGTATAAGTTAGCTTTTATTAACTCTGATAAAAATTACCTTTTTATTTTAATATAGCACAAATTATTTGAAAAGATACGTTTTATCAAAACTTGTAAAGAATTGTCATTAGTAAAAAAGTGCTGCCACAAAAGAAATAATGTTTTGTAGCAGCACCATCTTGTATTTAAATTAAATTGTATCAATGCTATATGTAGCTCTAAATTTATTATAATCTCTAAGTAAACCTTCATACTCAAGTGTCAACCTTTTAAGATTGTAGAAGTCATTCGGCTGAACAGTGTAAAATGGTTTGTTTAATAATTTAATTCCACTTTTACTAAGCATATCTGCTGCAAATGTAGAGCAGACATATCCAAACTCAGGCTTTCTACCAAGACCAAGTGGTATAGCTATTAAAGAGATTAAATCATAGCTATAAAGAGATTTAACTGATTTAATTTGATTTATATTAGTTCTAAGTTTTTCGTATTTATCGTCGTCTATTTCTAGAGAATACACTCTACATATAGTGTTTTTCTTTATTTCATAAAGACCTTTATCTATTCCCTCTTCAACAAATCCAGCTACTAGAGGATTTTTAGGATTAATTCTTCCAAAAGCGTACATTGTTTCCAAACTATCATCAAGAGAAATAGAAATATGTGAATATGGTTTTCTAGTGATCGTCCTTATTAAATGGGCAAGCACTGTACCTGTATATGTAGAAACTATATATATTTTTTTCATAACGATCACCTCCATTGTAAATTTATCGTATTTATAAAGTAATTACTTTCTATATTTATATTATGTTCTTCAAATCTAAAAAAATTCATAACACAAAATTAAAAAAAGTCTAAAGAAAAAAGCAATTTTTCTTAAAATCTATTTTAATTAAGAGTTTTTTGAAGACGCATACTCACAAATAATACTTTAAAAATAGTTAAAAGTCAAGAATTATAAGTGACTGAAATATTACAGTTATGAAATATTTAAGTTTAAGTAATGACTATTTTGTTAATATATAAAAAAATTATCCAATAGATTTATGAAATAATGTATAATGAAAAATAAGATAAAGCATTGTATAATGAATGATAATAATTATGCATAAGATAAACATTTTAGATATATTGGAGGAGATATATATGATGAATAAAAAAGCCATGTCGGTAATCACAGCAACTGCAATAGCGATAAGTGCAACTCCAATTGCATTTGCTGATACTGGATTGAGCATAAAGGATAAAGACACTTCTATAAATCAAATAGAGCCAACAGACGAGTTTAAAGAATATATTGAAGATGTAGAAAATGGAACAGTAGACAAGACAGAACGAGTTCCGATGCCATTTGATGTAGATGGAACTCGTGTTTCTGGAAGTGTAGCTAGAAAAAGTAGATATCTTCCAAAAGGTTACGATCCAAGACAATTGGGAAAGGATACTGCAGTTAAAGACCAAGAAAATCTAGGGGTTTGCTGGGCATTTGCAGGAATTGCAGGGATGGAGTCTTATCTTGCCACAAACGGATATGGACAAACTGATTTATCAGAAGAACATATGAGATGGTGGGCAAAAGGTGGAACAAATGGATGGAATGTTGGAGATCAGGAAGGTACTTCAAATCTTCTATCTATGGGATATTTTACATCTGGTGACGGACCAAAACTTGAATCAGAATTAAAGTATAATACTCATGACACAAAACCTTCAAATATGAATACTGCAAAAGGTATAGATTACGATGTAACTGACACTATATTTATAAAAAATAATCAGTCAGATATAAAAAATGCTATATCAAAATACGGCGGCGTAGTATCTGGGTATGGAAACTTTTCTGAATACACAAGCAAGGATGAAAATGCCTACTATGTAGATTACAATATAGGTCAGAACCACGCTGTTACTGTAGTTGGTTGGGATGATAGCTATAGCAGAGATAACTTCACAGGAAAAGTTAAACCTGAACACGATGGAGCTTGGCTAGTTAAAAATAGTTGGGGAAATTATAACTCAGAGGGAGGATATTTCTGGGTATCTTATGAAGATAAAACACTTCTTCATGCAGGTGATAATTACTCAATAAAAAATGTAGCTAAAAAAGGAAATAGAGTATACCAGCTTGAAAAAGGTGGATATGTTGAAATGGGAGGAAAAAACATAGTTATAGCAAACGTATTTAACTTCAACGGAAATAATGAAACTATTGAAGGTATAACAATAGGAAATACAACTTTAGGAAGTAAATACGAAATATACTATGCTAAAGTTAAAAATGGAGTTCCTCAGAATAGCAACTTAAAATTACTTGCATCTGGAACATTAAATGAAACAGGGTATGTTACTGTTCCTGTAGACTCTGTACAGGTTCCAGCGGGAAAAGGTGCAATAGTATTAAAAATGCAAAATGATAAAATGGCGACTATACTTACAGATGGAAATACAGGAAATGTAAGTTGGTTTAAAGCTAATGCTAATAAGGGAGAGAGCTTTAAGCTAGTAGATGGCAAGTTTGTAGATATTAACTCTGGAAATAGTAGTAAAATGAATTTTGCTATAAAAGCAGTTACAAAAGAAAATCTAAATCCAAATGATATAATAGGATCTAATAGATATGAAACAGCAGTTAAAACAAGTCAAAGAGGTTGGAGCAGTGCAAATACTGCAATAATTTCTAATGGTGGTGCGATAGTAGATGCACTTGCTGCAACACCACTCGCAGCATACAAAGATGCACCAGTATTATTAACAGAAAAAAATAGTCTAAAAGATGTTACTAAGGAAGAATTAAAAAGACTTGGTGTAGGAAAAGTATATATAATCGGTGGAGAATCTGTAATATCTAAAAATGTTCAGTCACGGATAAAAAGTATGGGAATTTCTGTTGAGAGAATATCAGGAAGCGATAGATATGCAACTGGTGTAGCTATAGCAAATGAGATGAAATCAGAAGGTGCTGCAATAGACCAGGTAGCTGTTGTAAATGGTGTAAGTGGACTTGCAGACGCAATAAGTTTTGGTGCAGCAGCAGGACAGAAAAATATACCAATAATACTATCTAATAAAAAAGGAGAAACTCCAGGTGCTGAAAAAATTCTTTCTGACTCAGCAATAGAAAAAACTTATATAATAGGTGGGAAAGCAGCTGTTCCAGAGGGTGTAGAAGTTTCTCTAAAAAACCCAGAAAGAGTTAGTGGTGCAAATAGAAGCGAAACAAATGCAGCTATAATTAAAAAATTCTATAATCAGTCTAGTTTTGAATATGTTTTCGTTGTTAAAGATGGTTCAGAAGGACAGGATAAATTAATAGATGGATTATCAGTAGGGGCATTTGCAGCAAAGAAAAACTCTCCAATAGTATTAGCCGGAAAAAATCTATCTACTGGACAGAAATCAGCATTATTAGGGAAAAGTGTAGAAAAAATTTCACAGGTTGGTGGAGGATCTAACGTAACAGTGACTTCACAGCTTAGAAATTTATTTAAATAAATTAGTAAATTAATTAAAATTAAATAATAAACAAATAAAAAAGGGGCTATATATTATATTAAAAAAGCTATATACTATGTAGTGGAGAGTTAAAGAATTCAGAGGATTTAAGGGGGTAAAAATTTTGAGAGAAAATCCAGCAATGAGAATTTTATTCTCACTACCAGTATTTGTTCTTATATTCTACAAAAGCTATAACTTTGAATTAAATAAAAACTCTATGATATTTACAGGTGTGTATTTAGCACTTATCATAGCAGATTTATCTTATTTCTATTACAAGGTTAAGAAAAGAGAAAAAGAAGAAGCTGCAAAGGCGCCAAAGAGTGAAAAAGAAGCTATAAGAATTAGAGAACAAGAAAAGAGTAAGAAAAAAAAGAAGAAAAAATAAAGAAATTAGACGGTTATCTATCGAATTATAGATTTGATTGATAGCCGTTTTTTCGTATATAGGAAAAAAGTATGTTTAGTAAGAAAAATTTGATTATTTGAACTCTATTTTGTTGATAAAAACAGATAATATTGATAACATATATAATGTAGAATTATTTTTAAAAAAAGACTAAAAACTTATCCTATAGATGGTTTATTTTACGAATGGAGGAACGAGAATGCTAGAGTTAAAGAATGTGTTCTTTAATGTTGTAGATGAAAACGGAGAAGAACGCAATATAATAGATGATTTAAGCATTAATTTTGAAAAAGGAAAGCTATATGTTATAACTGGCCCAAACGGTGGTGGAAAATCAAGTCTTGCCAAAGTTATAATGGGTATATCAGAAGCATCAAAAGGACAGATAATCTTAGATGGAGAAGATATAACAGAAAAATCTATAACAGAAAGAGCTAAAATGGGAATAGGATATGCATTCCAGCAGCCACCTAGAATAAAAGGTATGACAGTAGAAGATTTATTAAAATTAGCTCATGGTGGAGATCTTCCAAAAGAAGATTGTTGCCAGTACTTAGCAGCAGTTGGTCTATGTTCAAAAGAATACCTAACTAGAGAAGTTGATAACTCTTTATCTGGTGGGGAAATGAAGAGAATAGAAATAGCTACTTTATTTGCAAGAGATTTAAAAGTATCTATATTTGACGAGCCAGAAGCTGGGATAGATTTATGGAGCTTTGGTAAATTAAATGAAAGCTTCCAGAAAATGCACGAAGAAAAAGACCAGACTATAATAATAATATCTCATCAGGAAAGAATACTAGAACTTGCTGACCAGATAATAGTATTAGAAGATGGAAAAATAAAAACTAGTGGAAGCAAAGATGAGATATTACCTGAAATATTAAACCAGGTAAATGGAACTGTATGTGAAATACAGGGAAAGGCGGTTTACAATGGATAGAGTGGATTTAGACTTATTAAAAGAAGTTGCCGATATGAGAATGGGTAATCCAATTCTTGGGGCATTTAATATAAGAAAAAATGGTGAAGGTATAGAAAGAAGATCTACTAAAGACGTAGATATAATACCTAAAACAGATAAACCAGGTATAGATATAATAGTAAAACCAAATTCTAAACCAGAGGATGTTCATATACCAGTAATAGTTACTCAGTCTGGATTTAGCGATAAAGTATACAACGACTTTATAATAGGCGAAAATGCAGAAGTTACTATAATAGCTGGTTGTGGTATACACAACTGCGGTTGCGATGATAGTCAGCATGATGGTATACATAGATTTGTTCTTAAAAAAGGAGCAAAATTAAAATACACTGAAAAACATTATGGAGAAGGAACTGAAGGTGGAGGAAAGAGAATCCTAAATCCTGTGACAATAGTTGAAATGGAAGAAGATTCATACTGCGAAATGGAAACAGTTCAGATAAGAGGAGTTGACTCTACTAAGAGAGATCTTGAAGCAACTTTAGGTAAAAATGCAAAAATAGTTGTTCTTGAAAGATTATTAACTCACGATGACCAGTTTGCTGAATCTAATATGGAAGTTGTACTTGAAGGAGAAGATTCTTCAGCTCAGGTTATATCTCGTACTGTTGGACAGGACAATTCTGTTCAGGTATTCAATCCAAGAGTAATAGGGGAAAATCAGTGTTCAGCACATGTTCAGTGCGACTCAATACTTATGGGAAATGCTAAGATAAGTTCAATACCAGAAATATCTGCAGAGCATCCAGATGCTATGTTAGTTCATGAAGCTGCTATAGGTAAAATAGCTGGGGATCAGATATTAAAATTAATGACTCTAGGTTTAACTGAAGAGGAAGCAGAACAGCAGATATTAAATTGTTTCTTAAAATAAATTGAAGAATAATATTTAGGGATGTCAGATTTTTATGGCATCCCTTTTTTTACGTCAGCGTGGCAGCCAAGTGTGTATTCTTTGTTTTTTTCTATGTTGTGTAATGTTGTTACCCCATTAGCTTTTATTTCTACAGTTTTTTCTTCTTCACCAGAAGTTTGATGTAGTGAAACCGCTATGTCAAAGTCGTTTCTGTTTTGGATAGTTAATAGTCCTGTTTTTGATATGATTTTTTCGTTGCTGTAGGTAACTATATAGTTGTTTTCAGTGGATTCTTCTGCACATGCTACTGAGCAATCCCATTTTGATAGTTCTTCGTTTTGTTTTGTACATGCAACTAATGAAAATATAAGTGGGACTATTAGTAAGATTGATAGAAATTTTTTCATAATAATCACTCCTCGTATAATATATTTAAATTTAATTTTATTAATTTTCATTCCTATCTCATTTTCTATGTGAGATAATCTGATTAAAGATAGAGGTCGTAGTATCACTCCTTGGAACGAT